>JAEUQP010000154.1 GCA_016789645.1 Acidobacteriota bacterium
ATCGCGGTCGGCAAACAACTGTTTGCTCATATCGAAACCGATCACTGCGACACGCCGAGCATCTGTATTGTCTTGTTCGTTCAGTAATCGTCCGCGATCCACTTCGATGGTGCGGATGAATTGGTACACCGGCCAGACTCCGCTTAGCTGAGTAGAGCTTGCGTTGAAGGCACTTTTGGCGCTGACGCCTCCGCGCATCAATTCCGGCGTGACGTGTTCGAGCAATCGGGCTTTTTCCTTCAGCGCATGCACATCGCCGATGTCCAATCGAATGAATTTTCCCGCCCGTTCGCCACCTGCCTGCGTGCTGGTTCTGCCGTTGCGAATGATGATGATGTTTTTGCCGAGTTCTTTCAGGACGTACAAATTGCCTTGCTGGAAGCCTTCGCTGACTGCTGACAGCAGCACGATGGAGATCACTCCCCAGATGATGCCGAACATCGTCAGAAAGCTGCGCAGCTTGTGCGCCATCAGATTCGACCAGGTTTGAGAAAGCAGTTCTTTCATCGAGTCAGAAAAATAATCCACGAAGTACACGAAGCGACACGAAGTTGATTTTAGGCCTTCTTCGTGTTCCTTCGGGGGCTTCGTGGATAGGTTTTATTGCAGTATTACTTTTTCGCCTTCTTTCAACCCGTCCAGCACTTCAGTGCGAGTGCCGTTGCTGATGCCGACTTTGATCGGCTTTTTCTCTTTGCCTTTGGGATTGATCGGAGAAGGGAATTCGACCGAAGCATTGCGTTGCTGGTCGTAAATCACAGCACTTTCGGGAACGAGCAAAACGTCCTTATGTTCTTCCAGCACGATTTCGGCGTTGGCGGTCATATTGGCGCGAAGCTCACCGCCGGGATTGTTGATCGAAACTTTGACCTCAAACGTGACGACATTGTCTTTGTCCACGCCAAGCGGCGAAATCTGCGTCACCTTGCCCTCAAACACTTTGTCTTTGAAGGTTTCGACTTTGATCTTGGACGGCTGACCAAGCTGGACAACGCCAATGTCGGCTTCGTCCACTTTGCCGCGCACGTAAACCTGGCTAATGTCGCCAAGCACCATCACCAACGTTGCCGCCGCTCCCATATTCAAAATCGAAGATACCGGCGAACCAATCTCGACATCGCGCGACAACACCACGCCACGAATGGGCGACCGAACTGTTGCATAGCTCAACTCTTCGACTGCACGATCCACAGCAGCCTGCGCCTGTGCGACTTCGGCTTTGGCCTGAGCGACTTTGGCGTCGCTGACCGTCAGTTGCGCGCGGGCGACGTTCTGCCGATTGACCGCCAATTCGTAGGCGCTGCGCGAATCGTCAAAGGATTGCTGCGGCAACACGCCATCTTTCAATAGCTTTTCCGCGCGCTCGAAATTGCGTTTGGCAAACGGAACGTCTGGCCCTTCGGCTTCGACTTTGTTTTTTTCCAGTTGCGCTTGCGCGGCTTTCAGGTTGGATTCTGCGCCGATAAACGCCGCTTTGGTTTCGCGCACACGCGCTTCCAAATTTTCCTTGTCGAGTTCGGCCAGCACCTGGCCAGCCTGAACGAAATCGCCGATTTGGACTTTCAGTTCTTTGATAATGCCGTTGGCTTTGGATTTGATTTCGACTTTGGCGATGGGTTCGACTTTGCCGGTAGCGACGACGGATCGAGTGATGTTGCCGCGTTCGACAGCGGCCAACCGCGAAGCGTCAATTTCATTTTTGGGCCGGGACATGACG
>JAEUQP010000203.1 GCA_016789645.1 Acidobacteriota bacterium
CATGCGCATTTGCACGCCCAGGTCTTTTTCCCAGATCGGTTTGCCGTTCAGGTCGAAACAATAAATGCCGCGCGAGCCGAACGAAAAGTACACATACTTGCCATCCGTCACCGGCGCGTTCGACGCGAAACTGCCGTATTGGCGATGGTAGCCTTCATGCGGGACGGCGGTTTTGACGACTTTTTCCCAGAGCGTTTTGCCGGTTTTGCGATCCAGACACATGACGACGAATTTGTGTTCTTCGCCGCTGGCTGCGCCACCACCGGGGCCTCCACCACCGGGGCCGCGACCGCCCGGAGCTTGCGGACGAGTTTCAGCCGTAGGAGCGGTTGCAGTTTTGCCGGTCGGAATTGCCGTCGTCAAAAACATTTTGTCGCCCCAGATCACCGGGGTTGAAAAACCTCGCCCTTCGATGGCGACTTTCCATTTGACGTTTTTGGTCGCGCTGAAATCGGTCGGAGCCGACGTTCGCGCCATGCCATTGAAAAACGGGCCGCGCCACTGCGGCCAGTGCGCCGGATCGGGCGCGGAGGAAATCGTCGGCTCTGCGACAAAGAGGCTGCCAACAAAAGCCAGCACCAAGCTGGCTACAGTGATCCATCGTTTCATTGATTCTTTCTCCTGTGATTATCGAATTTTCAGTTGGTGATCAATTGTAGAAGTCAGCAAATGACGGTTACACAGACGGCAGCGAAAGCCACAGGGTTACAATCCGATCCCGTGGAAACCTGAAGAAACTCGACGGCAACGTTCGGTGGTCAGTTTCTTTGGCCACCTTGGGCAATCGTCAGCAAAGAGTCTGGCTGCGGGGCAGCAACCATGACTCGACAAAACAGAAAGAGCAGGCAGCGCAGGAATTTTCAGGCGTTCGTGGAAGCAGAAAAATAAAAAGGCGGGACAAGACTGTCAAACAATCTTGTCCCGCTTGCAGTCAGGGATGATCCCTTAAAAGACGAATTTCACGGTCAACTGAATCCGACGCGGATAATTCGCCTGGTTGCTGGCTATGATTTGGCCGAAAGACGCTTGGGTGACATTGGTATTGGGAGCGGGAAGCAATGGATGATTGAAGGCGTTGATGAATTCCGCCCGGAACTCCAGATGTTTCCCTTCCAGAATTTGAGTCTTTTTGATGACCGACAGATCAATGTTGTTGATCGCGTCGGTGCGGACGTTGCTCAGCCGCAATGGGAATGTGCGGAGGTTGGCGACCGGTTGCGCTGCCGATGCTGTGACGAACCCGGCGGCGGTGTTGAACCAGCGGTCAAGCGTACGCTGGCTGCTCGGCAAATCAATGTCATCGAAATTCCCGGTGAAAAAGATGTTGCCAAAGCCAATCGGCGCTCCGCTCTGGTACTGGTAAACGCCCGCAAGTTGCCAGCCGCTGATGACATACGACGCCACGGAATTGACGTTTGCCAGGAAGCGACGTCCTTTGCCGAATGGCAACTCGTAAATGCCGTTGGCGGCGAATCGGTGCGTGCGGTCAAAATCCGAAATGGCTTCGACCGGCAACGGATCTGCCGCATTCAGATAGCTGATGGCTTCCATGAACTTCGACCACGTGTAGCTCATCCCGATTGTGTAACCGCGGCTGAAGCGTTTGTTCAGGTTCGACTGGAACGAGTGATACCAGGAATAGCCGTCGTTGGTGGTCGTGTTGATGTCGCCAAATTGCGGATACGGACGCAGCAATTGCGAACGGGCGATGGTTGCCGAACGGAATGCCGCTCCGGCGCTGGCGGGCATTTGCCCGGCAAATGGGTTGGTGACCAGCGCCCCCAGGTAATTGTTGGTGGTGTTGTCACGCGTCGTGCTGGTGCTCAGGTATTGATTGGGCAGCGCGTTGATGTTTCGCGTGATTTCGATATGCGTGCCGCGATTGCCGACATACGCAGCTTCAGCCACCCAGCCGCCCGGCAGTTCGCGCTGCAGGCTGAGTTCATATCGCTGGTTGTACGGCGAAAGCGGATGTTCGTTGAAGAACGAAATGCCCTGTCCCAGGAAGGTGCGAATGCCTTCGGACGCTCCGAGGGCCGCAGGCAATCCGTTCTTGTAGGTTTCAAACGGATTGTTGAGCGTTTCGATGAAGGTCAGTCCGTTGTTGAGCGTGACGTTGAGCGGGACGTTGGTGCTGAACCCGATCTGGTTCACGTCGCCGCGTCGTTGGCCCAGGAATCCGAAAAAGATTCCATAACCGCCGCGCACAATGGTTTTTTCCGTCAGTTTGTACGCGAAGCCGAAGCGCGGCATGTAGTTATTGCGCGGCGTTTTGTACAACCCGCGCGGTTGGCCGTTGACGCCCGCAAAGGTCAATCCGCCACGCACGAAGAATTGATCCAGTGCGACGCCTTGCACGGGATTGCGGGCCAGGTTCGCCTTGACGGCTTCCTGCATCGGTTGCGTGGCAAAGAAATCGAATCCGCGAACGCTCTTGTTGTAGCGTTCGGTCAACGCGCCTTCGACTTCATAGCGCAAGCCCAGGTTCAACGTCAGCCGGCGATTCACTTTCCAATCGTCGTGGAAAAAGACGCCGGTCGTGGTGGACTGTTCGGCGTAATCCGCCGGAATCGCAATTGCGCCGCTGGTCGGCAAACCCAATAGGAAGGAGGCGAACGAAAAGCCCAGATCGCTGGGAATCGCCGAATTGTCCAGCGGGCCGCGCGTCCAATTGGAACCGAACACGAATTGTCCCGTCTGGTTGTTACCAAAAAACTTGTCGGTTTCGCGGTACGAACGGAATTCGACACCGTATTTGATGGAGTGCGATCCCAGCGTTTGGTTCAAGGTGGAATTGAACGAATGCGTGTCGGTGGGACGCAATTCGCCGCCGACCGCAGTGCCTTGGTAATTGTTGATATCGAAGCGCGGGAAACGCCGAATGTCTTCGGGAATGATGTTGTTGTAATAGCCTGGGAAACCCAGGCTGGTCAGATCGAAACCGCGATTGCCGGGATTGGAATTTGTGCCGCGAATGAACCGGTTGTATCCGTAGCGGGAGTTCAAGACCATTGTCGGAGAAATCGTCCAGACGTGATCGAATGCGCCTTGTCGCGATTTGAACAGGAAGAATTCGCCGGTGGCGATGTTGCGATAATAATTGTTGTAATTGCTGTCGCGGTTGTACCAACTGGCTCGACCAAAAATGCGATGCCGTTCGTTGACGACGTGGTCAATGCGGATGGTGTTCGACAGATATTCAATCTCTTCGGTTAAATCCGGCTGTGCGAAGTTGCCGGTTCCATCGGCAGCGCCTGCGCTGGTCGGTTTGGGCAGATACGTGTCCACGAACTTTCGCGCGATGGGATTGATCAGGTTTGCCGGAATGATGTTGCCGGGGAACGGATCGCGGCGAATGCGACTGCCTTCGGCGCGCGCCGTGAACGGGTTGTAAATCTGGTAGGCCGAATTGGCGGCCAACAATTCCGAAAAATCGCCGTTGCGCATTTTTTCCGATGGAATGGTTGGTGTTCCGTTATTGCGCGGACGGGCTTCGGGAATGCTTTCGATGCCGTACATGAAAAACGTACGGTTGCGTCCGTCATACAGTTTGGGAATCCGCACCGGACCGCCGACGGTTCCGCCCCAGCGGTCGTAATTGAAATCCGGCCGTTTTTGATTGGCTCGGTTGGCGAAAAAGTCGTTGGCGAACAATCCCGGAGCCATCTTGGTCCAGTAAGCCGTGCCGTGGAAGTTATTGGTTCCCGACTTGATGCTGACGTTGGTCACGCCGCCTTCGGTGTTTCCGAATTGCGCATCAAAGGTCGCCGTCTGCACTTTGAATTCCTGTACCAAATCCTGCGGAGGAACGAACGACGCGATGACCTCTCCGGCATTGGCGGTCGAAGTGCTCGGCACGCCGTCAATGGTCACATCGCTGCGATTGGCACGCGTGCCGTCAATCGAATAACCGACGATGTGCGTGGGTTCAAACGGACGATCCAGTCGCAGGTCGCGCGAAAACGAAACGCCCGCCGCCAATCCAATCAGCTTGAACGGGTCGCCGTGCGGGATGGGCAATTCCGCCACGCGGCGCGCGTCAATCACCTGTCCCATTGAACCGGACGTCGTTTCCAGCGCCGGAGCATCGGCGGTCACCGTTACCGTTTCGCCAACATCGCCGATTTCCAGCGCGACATCAATTTCAATGTTGTCGTTGACGCGAAGCACGATTCCATCACGGATGTATTTTTTGAAGCCTTTGACTTCAACCGCGATTCGGTACGTGCCAGGCAACAGATAAGGCGCCTGATACGCGCCGGCTTCGTTGGTTTCAACCGAAACGGTGGTTCCCATGGCCACGTTGGTGATTTTTACCGACGCGCCGGGGAGCACCGATTGATTGGCATCTCTGATTTTGCCCGTGATGGTTCCGCGCGATTCCTGCGCGAGGGCCGGATTGGCAGCGAGCAGCACAATTGCCGCAAAAACCATCAGGACAAAAGCTTGCGCAGCTTTGCTTGCCGATGAGGTCATAATTGGTCTCCTAAGTGAAAGTGATGGCTACGGGACGTGGAAGCGGACCAGCACCCCGAAATCCGACAAAGAAAAAAGAAATATGTCCCGTTTGGACAGGATTTGATTTCCTGCTTTGGCGACGAAGAATTAGTGCCCTAGCAAAGCTAAAATTAGGTGTTTGCGATGTCCTGCCGATCTGTCTGTCGGTCTTGTTGAATTTGAATGCTGCGCTTGATAATGCGCTCGTTCGGACTTAAGCAATGAGCCGAGCCTGAAATCTTTCCAAAAGAAATCTAAAATCGCGAATAAGCTCTTGCATACAAAGAAGTTTGGCTGACTGCTTGTGCGGAAAGGGAAATATGGACACAAACTTTTTGGTTTCGGCATTGTCCATCTCGGGGTTGAAGATTTTCGCCACGCTGTTAATTCTGGCGGGAGCCATTTACGGCTTCGTCAGCGAAAAAGTCGCGCCGGATGTGGTGGCCTTGCTGGCGATGTTGGCTTTGTTGCTGACCGGGGTGTTGCGTCCGGACGAAGCCTTTTCCGGGTTCAGCCATCCGGCGACAGTTTCCGTGGCGGCAGTGCTGGTCTTGTCTTCGGCTATTGAACGCACTGGGGTGTTATCAGTGGTAGCGCGGCGGGTTTTGGCTCCGCTGGGCGGTTCGGAGTTTCTGTTGACGGCGGTCATTATGGTCGTGATTGGGGTGCTTTCGGCCTTCGTCAACAACACTGCCGCCGTCGCCATTTTTATTCCGGTCGTGCTGGAAGTTTGTCGCCAGACGGGAGCCAGTCCCGGTCGCGTGTTGATGCCGATGTCGCACGCGGCAACGTTCGGCGGCATGTGTACGCTGGTTGGCACGTCCACCAATCTGGTGGCGCACGAATTTGCTCGCAATCAGGGGTTGCCAGGATTTTCGATGTTCGAACTGGGCAAAGTCGGGCTGCCAATGGTGTTGGTCGGCTTCGCTTATATTTTGTTTGTCGGACGCTGGTTTTTGCCGCGAACCCAGGCGGCGAGTACCGACACCATCGGGCAGGCCGATCCGTATTTGTCGGAATTGATCGTGATGAGCAATTCTCCGTGGATTGGCCGGGAAGTGAATCCCGAAAAATTCCGGCTGGATTTGGATGTGGAATTGGTGGGGTTGGTGCGGGACGGGCGAGTGGTCGGGTTGGAGGAACAGCCTCCGCATTTTGCCGCAGGAGATTCGTTGCGTGTGCGCGGTGCGTTGGACAAAGTGCTTGCTTTGGCCGCCAGCGACGGATTGGAAGTGCATCGCCCGGAAGATCGAAAAAGCCAGGATGCCGTAACTCAATCCGATTCTGCTTCAGACGCCGAAACTCCCAATTCGGAATCGGCAGCAGCAGAGAAGTCAGTGGAATCAGAATCTGTCGGTGGCAAATCTGCCAGCGCGTTGCGTCTGGCTGAAGTCGTGGTGCTGACGACTTCGGGGCTGATCGGACGAACGCTCAAACAAATTCGGTTTGCTGAACGCTTTGACTCAGTTGTGCTGGCGCTTCGGCGACGCGGAGGCATTCGCGAACGCCCTTCCACCACCCCGTTGCATGCCGGAGATGTGCTCTTGGTCGAAGGCTCGCCGGAATCTTTGACTGCGTTGGCTGAAACGCGTGGGTTTTTGGTGGTGGGGACGATCGCGCAGGTCAAACAACGCCCTCATTTGTTGCTGATTACCACGCTGGTGTTGATGGGCGTGGTGGGCATCGCCGCTCTGGGAATTTTACCGATTGTGACGGCGGCGGTGGCCGGGTGCGCCGTGTTGATGTTGACGGGATGTTTGCCGCCGCGCGACGCATATCAGGCCATAGACTTGAGTCTGGTGTTTTTGCTGGCGGGCACATTGGCGTTGGGAACCGCGCTGGAAAAAACCGGCATCACGACCATGCTCGCCAACGGATTGGCGGCGATGACCGGAGTGACCGGGCCATATGTCGTGCTGGCGTGTTTCTTTCTGGTGGCAGTAGGAATTTCCGAATTGATGTCGAACAGCGGCACGGTCGCGTTGTTGGCTCCGGTGGCGGTTTCCAGCGCCGCGCAAATGGGGATCAATCCGATGGCGTTGTTGGCCGCCATTGCCTTTGGCGCATCGGCTTCCTTTGCCATGCCGATGGGCTATCAAACCAGTCTGATGATTTACGGCCCGGGCGGTTACCGATTCAAGGATTTTGTTCGAATGGGAATCGCGCTGGATGTGTTGTTGGCGCTGCTGGCGCTTTGGTTGATTCCTCAGTTCTGGCCGTTAACCGCGAAATGAACAAGGCGGAAAATCGGTGGTAAGCCTATTTCTTGAGTTTCGAGGCGTGAGGCGGAAACAGTCTTGTTGTGATGCAAGGCTGGTCTTATTATTCGCGTCTGATTTTGGCGCTAAGTTGAACCTAAAAGCTTCCCAAAAGAATTCTAAATCACAGACAAATCCTTGAAACAGCACCGAATTTACAAATTCGATTCGTTCCGTTTGGACGCTACAGCCAAAGTGGTGTTGCGTGATGGGCAACCTGTCACGTTGACGCGCAAAGCCGTCGAAACGCTT
>JAEUQP010000222.1 GCA_016789645.1 Acidobacteriota bacterium
TGGCGCATCCAGCCGGGATTTCATGACATTTTGTGGCATCCGGCGTTTGTGGTTCCGGCTTCGCAGTTGTTGGGCGGAGCAGTGCGATTCTGGCACGATCAGTTGTTTTGCAAACCGGCGCATCACGGCGGCGTAGTCGCCTGGCATCAGGATTATTCATACTGGACGCGAACAACGCCGCTCAGGCATCTAACCTGTTGGATCGGGTTGGATGATTCGACGCGGGAAAATGGCTGCGTTCATTACGTGCCGGGCAGCCATCTGTGGCCGGACTTGCCCGTCACCGGGCTGGCCGGTGATATGGATTCCGTGCAAGAAATTTTGCCGCCCGATCTGAAAGACCAGTTTCGGCCTGTCGCCATTGAACTGAAAAAAGGCGAATGCTCGTTTCACCACGCACGGACGATGCATGGGTCTTACGCCAACACAACCGAGCGACCGCGCCGAGCGACGGTCATCAACGTCTTTCAAGATGGCGTGATGTCCAATTCCGATGAAGCTCCGCTTCAAGGCGTGCCGCCGATCCCCAAAGGCGAGAAGATGGACGGACAGTTTTTTCCGCTGCTCTTTCAGTAGTTCGCCGTTCACAGTTCGCGGTTCACAGCGATCCGTTTTCGGAGTTATGGTTCATAGTTGATTGGCGACTGATCACACTGCGAACTGCGAACTGAAAACTACTTCACTTTCTGCAACGTCATCTCAAAGAACTTGCGCCAGGTTTTGCCATCCATTGAAAACTCTCCGACTTCAACCCATTGCCCAGCATTGTTGAGCTGAATCGTATATTTGATTTCGACGTTGCGTTGCGGGTCGCGAAATCCCCAAATCAGCGATTTGTCGCCCGTGGTTACGTTGGCATCAATGTAATTCCCATCACCTCGAAAGGCTCGAAACAGAATCTTCTTCGCTGCTGAATCGAATGAAATCACGGCCAATGCCTGATGAACGATGATTTCTTTGTCGGAATCTGGCAGTTTGCTTTTGCCCAAACCTTCGACGATGGCGACTGTGCCATTCAATTTGCTCTGAACGGTTTCTGTTTGCTTGAAGGTTTGGCGACCGCCCGGCCCCATTTCAATCCATCCTTCGCCTTTCCATTCGCCAAGCAGAAACTCCAGTTTCTTCATCTCGGCAGCGGAGGATGTGCTGGGACCTTGCGCCAACGCGCCAACGGGAATTAGCAACAGGCAAATCCACAGAATCAGTTTTTTCAATGTGTCTCCTTGCGGTTGAGAGTTATTGGTTGACCATCAGTCGTCGGACAAACGGAGCGATGATGAAACAAGCGACGCCACCGAACATGGCGTATTTCCAGGTCATGATCTGAAACGCCATTGCAATGAAAAACAGCACGCCGATCAGACGAATCAGGTGAGCGATTGAATTGGCCTGACGAATTTTGTCTTGGGTTTCCATATTTGAAATGTTCCTCGTGATCTTTGGTTCCAGGCGCAATGCGATCAGTGCGCCGCTGCCATCAATTTACGCTGCACTCGGTTTCAACGGGCGAAGGTTTTTCTGAACGGTCATTTTTTTCGACTGAATGGCAATTAACTCCAACAAGACCAATTGGCAGATACAGACGTCTTTGCCACAATCGAGTTGCAATGAATCAAATGTGGCTTCGATTTTGGAACGAGATGCGGCGGTATGTGCGGTACCTGTTTCTGGCGCCGGTGATTGCGCTGATCCCGTTTCTGTTAAACCTTGAACATTGGCGCGAGCGCGGAATCTGGAAAGGACTGTTGGCTACGTTGGCTGCCGGAATTGCCATTGGTTTGACGATCGCAGCGTTCTTTTTTTCGTTTTACGCGACGCTGACCTGGATCGCAGTCCGGGCAGGGAAATTTCGTGAGCCTCCGATTGTCGTTCAAATTCTGCTGGGAAGTTTTGGCGCGCTGACGGGCATGTGGTGGGTGTCAATGGTTCGAGAATGGATTACTGGCGAACATGATCCGTACAGCCCAGTTTTGCCGTTGTTGGTGTTCAGCGGATTGATCGCCACGGCGTTTTCGCTGTTTTTCTCTTATCAACGCGCGAAAGAAGATTCGCTCGCTTCCCGCGCCGAAGCCGCGGAAGCTCGTTATCACGTGCTGGAAAACCAAATGCGTCCGCACTTTTTGTTCAATGCTTTGAACAGCCTGGCGGAACTGATCGAATCCGGAGGTGAAGACGCCGCGGAAACCACCTACAAACTTTCCAATTTGTACCGCCGAATTCTGGACAATTCCGGATTGAAAACAGCGACACTGGCTTCGGAACTGGCCATCGTTCGAGATTATCTGGAACTGGAGCAACTGCGATTCGGGAATCGGCTGAAGTTCGACATTCGCGTGCCGGAACATTGCGAAGAGATATTTTTGCCCAGTTTGATGCTTCAAACGCTGGTGGAAAATGCCATCAAACACGGCATTGCGCCTTCGGTGGAAGGCGGCGAAGTGTTGATTGATATCGTCGCCAACAACAACAGTTACAAGGTGAGCGTGACAAATACCGGTTCATCATTGGGCGAACAGCTGCAAGAGGGAACCGGGTTGGCAAACACGCGTGCGCGGCTGGAATTGCTTTATGGCCAGAAGCATAACTTTACGCTTCGCCGCGAATCTTCCGGGCGAACCATTGCCAGCTTTTCTTTTTCCGGCCAACGATTGGAGTAAGGCTTGCCCGGTAAGTCGTCAGCTTGAACCATTGTTATTGTCCCGGCTATGATCCG
>JAEUQP010000288.1 GCA_016789645.1 Acidobacteriota bacterium
CTGCCAATTCGTTTTGTAACGAGACATCACCTTCCGCTTCTTTGGCCAGACTGTCCAGATACTCCAACGCGGTTTTCACCACCATCTCACGCGCTTCGGTCGAACCGGGCAAGGCAGCGATTTTGTCGTGAAAGTCGAACAAAAAGGTGTTGGCCAGTTTTCGTACCTGAGCGAATCGGCGTTCGGCACGTTCCTGTTGGGTTTCGGCATTGCGGCGTTGCGCGTCGGCTTCGGCGTGCTGAGCTTCGGCAATCTGGCGCTGCAAATTGGCTTCGGCGGCTTCGGCTTCGGCGCGTGTGCGCTGCTCTTCGGCAATTAAACGTTGGCGATCGGCTTCGGCGCGCTGCGCCTGCGCTTCGGCCAGATTGGCTTCGGCGCGGGCGCGTTCAGATTCGGCGATGCGCGCAGCACGCGTCGTTGTGACGATTCCGCCCAGCAAACTGAAAAAGACCAAGGTTGCCGCTGCGACTGCCAGTTTGTTGCGCCGAACGAATTTGCCGGTTCGATACAACGCGCTTTCGCGGCGCGCGCTGATCGGGCGACCTTGCAGATAACAGCGAATGTCTTCGGCAAGCTGTTCGACCGACTGGTAACGACGCTCCGGCTCTTTTCGCAACGCCATCAGCACGATGTTGTCCAGATCGCCACGCAAACTGGAACGATGAGGGATGAATGATGAATGATGAAACAAACGCGCCACCAAATTCATCCTTCCGCCTTCATCATTCATCCTTTCAGCGAGCGCACTGGGACGTTCGATTTCAGTGTCGCAAATGGCGCGTTCAATTTCGGCGGGGGAATACGTTTCAAACTGATAAGGCCGTGCGCCGGTCAACAACTCAAACAAAATGACGCCCAGCGCGTACACATCGCTGGCTGTGGTCACGGGCAGACCGCGCACTTGTTCAGGGCTGGCGTAATCGGGCGTCATCAGACGCATGGAAGTCTGAGTGCGAGTGACTGGCGTCGGTGACAAAGCAGGATCGAGCAGCTTGGCAATGCCGAAATCCAGCAGCTTCGGGATACCTTCGGCGGTTACCAGAATGTTGCTCGGTTTCAAATCGCGGTGAATGATCAGTTTTTGGTGCGCGTGTTGAACCGCGGCGCACACGAACAAAAACAGTTTCAATCGTTCTGTCAGCGAAATTCCGCTCGAATCGCAGTATTCGGTCAGCGGTTGCCCTTGCACATACTCCATTACGAAATAAGGCAATCCGTCTGCGGTCGTTCCGCCATCCAGCAATTGCGCAATGTTCGGATGTTCCAGCGTTGCCAGAATCTGCCGCTCCATGCGAAATCGTTTCAGCACGAAATTGGAATCCATTCCGCGGCGAACGATCTTCAATGCCACCTGGCGATAAAATTCGGCATCCGCGCGTTCGGCCAGATAAACCGCACCCATTCCTCCCTGCCCCAGCAATTTAACGACGTGATACGGCCCGATATTTCGTCCAACGTAATTGTCCGGGTTCGGCTGGGGAAGCGAACGTGCCACATCTTTGATGGGCGCTTGGATGAAATCGTCAAAATCGTTGGTGTCGTCTTCGCTGAGCAAAGCTTCGACTTCGCGACGCAATTCCGTGTCGTTGCCGCAGTATTGCGTCAGCATCTGTTGCCGTTCGGGCTTGGGCTTTTCGACAACGGTTTGGAAAATGGATTCGATTTTACGCCAACGTTCGGGAGTCATGACGTTTTCCAAAGAATCAGAAAATTGCCGAAGACAGTTCAGTTTTTCCGCAGCGCCCGGCGCAACCAGGCCTGTGCCAATCGCTGTTCGCGCGTGATGGTCGCCATTGAAACATTCATAACGTGCGCCGTTTCTTCCACCGACAACCCGCCGAAATAGCGCAATTCGATCAACCGACTTTTGCGCTCGTCGAATTCGGCCAGCGAATTCAACGCGTCATCCAACGCCACCAACTCCGCAGCCTTTTCCGGCGCGTAATTCAATGCGTCGTCGAGTTCGACCTGTTCTGCGCCGCCGCCACGTTTTTGCGCCAATTGCGCCCGCGCGTGTTCGACCAGAATCTGGCGCATCAATTGAGCCGCCACGCCATAAAAATGCGCGCGGTTTTGCCACTGAGGCAGGCTTTGATCTACCAACCGCATATATGCTTCGTGAATCAGCGCCGTGGGTTGCAACGTATGGTCGGAACGTTCGCGCCGCAGATAACCATCGGCGATTTTACGTAGTTCCTGATACACAATCGGCAACAACTGCGCCAAGGCCTGTTCATCCCCTTGACGCCAATTCACCAACAGCGGCGTGATTTCATGAAACGATTGCATTGGCGCAATTCTGTCGCCGCGCTCGAAAAGAAGTCAATCTTTGCCAAAGCAAAAGATAAAACATCATTGTTGCCAAAATGCAGCTTAACGTGTTTATTGCAGCGACGCTCTACACCAATCTTTCAACGGGAGAAAACGAACCTTGATTATCGAAACAGCCACCCCGAACGATCTGGTCTCAATCGCCGAGCTGTACCGCGCAGTCGCCGCGATTGAAGGCGGACTGGCCAGAACCGCCGAAGAAATTTCCGAAGAATACGTCCAACACTTTCTCAGCAAATCGCTGGAAAGCGGCGTTTGCCTGGTCGCGCGCGAAACGAATGACGGGCCGATCATCGGCGAAATTCACTGTTATTCACTGGGGCCGCGCGCCTTCGCTCACGTGCTGGGCGAACTGACCATCGCCGTGCATCCGGCTCATCAAGGTTTGGGGGCAGGCAAGGCGTTGTTCACTGAATTGCTGCGGCGCATAGAACAGGAACGCCCTGACATTTTCCGCGTCGAATTGATTGCCCGTGAAAGCAATCAAAAAGCCATCGCGTTTTACCAAAAGCTCGGATTCAAAATCGAAGGCCGATTTGAAAACCGCATTCGCAGCGTTGGCGGCGGATACGAAGCGGATATTCCGATGGCGTGGTTGCGCGCAGCTTTGTAATTTCAGAGATTGGCGCAATCAGTGGCTGGCGCAGTCTCTGCGAATGATCGTAGAATGCCAATATGGACGCACATCGCATCATCCCTATCTTTCCGCTTCCGCTAGTGCAGTTTCCCGGAGCGGTCACGCCATTGCATATCTTCGAACCGCGCTACCGGCAAATGGTTAAAGACTTGATGGCAGGCGACAAAACCTTCGGCATTCTTTATCGAAACGATGAAATCATGCTGGAATCCGAGCGATTGCCGTTGGGAAGTGTCGGCTGTGCGACGGAGATTGCCGTGCAACAGGAACTCCCTGATGGGCGCTCGAACCTTTTGTGCGTCGGGGTTTCACGGTTTCACGTGGTGGCGTATGTCGAAGGCGAACCGTACGCCCAGGCGCAGGTCGAATTTTTTGACGATGACATTTCCTTCGACGATTTATCGGGAGACGTTCAACAAGCCAAAGCACTGTTTGCCCGATTGTCCGCCATCATCCGAAAGGTTCGCGGCGAAAAAGAACAGGATGATGAAGCCCTGCCTGATCTGCCCGACGATCCGCAGGCCTTATCTTTTATTTTGGCGGCCTATCTGGACATTGACGTCGGCGACAAACAAGACTTGCTGGAAATGACCGACACTTCGTTGCGATTGCGCGAAGTCATACGGCTGCTGGAGGAACTGGCCGACGATTACGAAAAACGAGCCTTGGCGAACAAGCTTTCCAAAAGCAACGGCCACGCGGGTCACATGCCGAAATTCGATTGAGGCGGGATTTTCTGAATTCGCTCAAACGCCAAGCGTTGACTGCAAAATTTCTCCGGCCTTGTCTGCCGACATTCCTGCAATGCGAATCAGTTTGTTTTTTGAGGTCTGGCCAGAGGCAATGGCAATTTGCGCTCGCGGCACGTCAAACAATTTGGCCAGAACACGAATCAATTCTTCATTGGCTTCGCCGTCAACCGGAGGCGCAGCCAGGCGAATTTTCAGCGCGCCATCCAATTCGCCAACCACACCACTGCGCGAAGCGCGCGGCTGCACTCGAACGGCGAACATCACACCGCCATCTTTATCCGTCAGTTTGATCAACTCAGTCTGCCAAAAAGGGTTTTAGAAAAAGCTGTTTTGAACAATGATCGAAGCCAGATACAGCGTCAGCCACAAAATCAAAAACGCCCATCCGGCATAGGTTCCACCGAACTCGAAAACCCGCAACAGCGGAGCCAATCGTCGCTCCGCGCGAAATGACCAACTGGCAAACAATCCCGAAATCCAATTGACGAAGATCAGCGTCATCATCAGCATCAACCCGTAAATGATGACCATCAGCAGGCTGCCAATCAGATACTGAACCCCGGCCAACACCCGTCCGCCGCCAAACGCATCCAGACACACGGCCCAATCGCCCAGAATCATCGTCAGATTTCCCACCAACATCAGCGACACGTACCAGATGATCGCCATAGAAAGAATGGCAATCAGAATCGCCGGGTTGAATTTCAACGCTTGCCGGAGCGGGTAATAAAACCGCGAATTGTGCGCATAAGACAACAAACCGTCGGTCGGTCGGCGCAGGTAATACACCACTTTGCCAAACGGATTGATCTGCGCCACATCAACCAACCAACGAATGATCAGCAGAACGATGATGCCGCCGATGAGAACGCTGATTGCCAGCCGCAGCAAACTACCTGCGGTTTCGGCCAGTCGGAACAGAAACATCCCGGCAGAAGCGAAAAGAAAAGTACTCATAACTTTGATCCGTCAGGTCTGAAGAAAATTTGAAGATGATTGAATTGCTGAAACTCGTCAGGCGCGCGAGCCGAACAACGCCGTGCCGATGCGAACGAGCGTCGCGCCTTCTTCGATGGCGACTTCAAAATCATGGCTCATTCCCATCGAAAGCTCTTTGAACTCGCTGCCGACAATTCCTGCCTGTCGAGCTTCATCGCGCAACGCTCGCAACCGGCAAAAAAACGGACGAACGTCGTTGGGATCGTCCAGATAAGGCGGAACCGTCATCAATCCTCGAAGTTCAAGCGCGGGCAGTGTAGCGACTTGTTCGCACAGTGGCAAAACTTCACCCGGCGCAACACCAGCCTTCGAATCTTCGCCGCCCAGATTGACTTCGATAAATACCGGCAACCGTTTCCCCAATTCATCGGCAACGCTGTTCAATCGCTCTGCCAGCTTGAAACTGTCCACGGATTGAATTGCAGAAAACAATTCGACGGCTCGCCGAGCCTTGTTGGATTGCAGATGACCGATCAAATGCCAGGTGACGTTGTGCGCGGCAACCACATCGGCCAGTTCGAGAATTTTTCCGGCGGCTTCCTGCACGCGATTTTCGCCCAGCACGCGAACCCCGGCTTCGATGGCCTGGCGAATGCGAGCCGGTTCCACAGTTTTGCTGACTGCAACCAGCGTCACGTCAAAAAAATCGCGGCCTGCGCGTTGGCACGCAGCCGCGATTCGTTGGTTGATGATTTCGATTTGTTCCCGCACTCGGTTTATTTCTTTTGTCCGGCTTTCTCTTCCACGTAACTCTGGCGATGCTGAATGACGATCAGCTTGGGATCAATCTGGTCGCCCAGGTTGACCTTGACCTGAATCTTGCGGCGTTTGCCTTCCTGACGGGTATTGGTCGGCGTGTACCCCAAACTATATTGGTTACGAACCAGCGCCGAGATGGATTGCAGCACGTTGGGAATTTCCCCGGCGAACGTGACCGGAAAATACTTTCCGCCTGTCGAATCGGCAAAGGTCTTCAGCGTATTTTGCGCTTGCAACATTGAAAGCCGATCAATGCGAATGCCGCCCGCGACCAGCACTCCGCCTCGACTGGGATCCATCGCCGGATGATTGTCATAAAGCTTCATGAACAGATTGCCCGTGCCAATGACGTAAATCGGCACGCCTGCGTTTTCGACAATCTTGCGTGCCTGATCGAAATTGATCTTGCTGAACGTGTCCAGGCCGGAACTGATCAGCATGATCGCCGTTCGTGAATTGACCTCTTCCAACCCGGCGTATTCGGTAGTTTGGGATTTGGATTTGTTCTCTTCCAACACGACGTTGTCGCCTTTGCCGCCTTTCAACACCAGATTCAGCGCATCGAACAAATTGCTTTCGCTGAAAGCCGGATTGTTGCGAATCAGCAGATTGACCGCTGCCATCAATTTGGATTTGTCGTCAGTGAAATCCACCAGCGGCGTCGGGCGAATGTCGTACGCAACGACCGAAATGAAATCTTTGGGCTGGACGAAGCGGCTGACGAATTCATAAGCCGGTCGCAGAATTTCAACGCGGCCAAATTCAAAATATCCGCCAGCAGGACTGCCCAACACATCCACCAGTTTGCTGTATTCCAGCAGCAACACCATCGTCACTGGGGCTTCCGGCGTGGAAAAATTTTCGATTTCCTGTTTGATACCGTCTTCGTAAATTTCGAAGTTCTCTTTCTTCAA
>JAEUQP010000337.1 GCA_016789645.1 Acidobacteriota bacterium
TGCAACGTTATTTCCTGTTGCGTACGTCGCCGCGCACAACAAATTGCTGCTCAGCCAGCAGACGTATCAATTTCGGGAAGACGGCAAAGGAACGTTCTTTTTGCTGGATGCGGAAACCGGAGCGATTCAACCGGTCAAAGGCGAATTTCGCCCGCTGACGAATCTCTTCGCGCGTCCGTTGCAGCCGACCGACAAACCTCATGAATTCTGGGCGGTGATTTACGACAACAAGAAAAAAACGACCTCCGTTGGCCGGTACGACACGCGAACGTTCACCTTCACGCCGGTCACGGAACTGCCCGAATTGCGGTTGAGCAGCGAAAACGTCTGGGCAGACGCCACTGCCGGAAAGCTGTATTTCGTTTATCTAGGTCATCTGTTGCGCGTGCCGCTGACGAAGTGAGTGGATGCGCGCGATCCTGTTTTTGGGAGGAAAGATTGTGTGACGCCGGAAACCTTGCCATCACGAATCGAGCGCGAACGCGAATTTCATAACCAGGAATTTGCCGACAGCGAACGCGCGAAAATCAACCGGTTTTATCTGATCACCCGCAGCAGTTCCCAGTGGTACGAGGAATTTCTGCGTCGGCAGGCCAGCGGAAAACAGGTTTTGGAATACGGCTGCGGCATGAACAGTTATGCGTTTTGGCTGGCGCAGCAGGGCGCACAGGTCGTTGGCATTGACATTGCAGACACGGCGATTGAGCAAATGCGCGAACGCTCCCACCAACGCCCCTTTCCCGAACGAGTAACCTTTCAGCGCATGAATGCCGAAGAACTGGAATTTGCCGACAACTCGTTCGACATTATTTGCGGACGCGCCATTTTGCATCATCTGAACCTGCACAAAGCTTTTTCCGAAATCGCCCGAACTCTGCGCGCAGACGGACGCGCCATTTTTGTCGAACCCTTGGGGCATAACCCAATTCTCAACGCCTATCGCCGTCGCACACCTGGATTGCGCACTCCAGACGAACATCCTTTGGTCAAAAGCGATTTGAAACTGGCGGAAGAATATTTTGACCGGGTTGAAGCGCACTATTTTCACTTGTGCAGTTTGGCGGCTGCGCCGCTGGCGGGAAGCAAAGCGTTTGATGGCGTTTTGCGTTGGCTGGACGGCGCGGATCGTCTGCTGTTCAAAACGCTGCCCGTGATGCGTAAACACGCCTGGACCATCGTGCTGGTGTTGTCACGGCCTCGCAAATCCGCGAGCGTCACTCCAACCTGATTGGGAATAGAAATGTTGTGATTGTTTTGCGCGCTACAGTATCATCCCGCCGGTTCAAGAAATTCGATCCATTCGTCGTCGCTCTCGCGATGCCATTGACGACTTCGCTTAAGGAAAACCGCAACCGCGAACTCAGAAGCTAAACAACGCCGTTTCGGATTGTGTGAGGAAATGGCTGGGAAGATTACGCCGAAGAAGATCGTGATGCGGCGGAGGATGACAATTGAAATGACTAAACCACGACTGGCAACGTTTTTTACCGGCGGCACGATTTCGATGCGGATTGATCCGGCGACGGGCGGAGCGATTCCGATGCTGTCCGGCGAAGAGATCATCGCGCAGGTTCCGGGGTTGAATGATCTGGCCGAATTCGAGCTGATCAACTTCGACCGGTTGCCGGGGCCGCACTGGACGCCGCAGCGTATGCTCGAACTGGCTCGCGCGGTGGAACAGACCTTGCGCGATGACGCGATTGTCGGCGCGGTCGTTACGCACGGAACCGACACGCTGGAAGAAACAGCGTACTTTCTGGATTTGCTGCTGGGCGCCAGCAAACCCGTGGTGTTCATTGGTGCGATGCGCACCAGTTCGGAATTGAGTTGGGACGGGCCGGAAAATCTGGCGGCGGCAGTGCGCGTAGCGATTGATCCGGCGGCGCGCAGCCTGGGCGTGGTTGTGGCGATGAATTCGCAGATCATTGCTGCCGCCGAAGCGACCAAAACGCACACCGAATCCACCGACACCTTTCAAAGCCGTGATTTCGGGCCGCTGGGCTTTGTGGACAAAGACCGCGTAATTGTCATGCGACATCCTTTTGAACGCGAGCACATTGCCGCCGACACGATTGAACCTCGCGTGGACATCATCAAGATGTTTGCCGGAGCTGATGGCCGCTTGATTGATTTCGCCGTTGGCGAAGGCGCGCGCGGGTTGGTCATCGAAGGTTTGGGGCGCGGCAACGTGACGATTCCGGCAATGGCTGCCGTGCAACGAGCGATTGACGCCGGATTGCCGGTGGTCATCACGTCGCGCTGTCCGCGCGGACGTGTGCTGGACACGTACGCTTACGAAGGAGCGGGCAAACCGCTGCGCCGCGC
>JAEUQP010000375.1 GCA_016789645.1 Acidobacteriota bacterium
TTTCGCTGCAAATGTTCGTACGAACGGGCGATCAACATCGTCACCATGCTCGGCGAAGCGGAAGTCCGCGACATGCTGGAAACCGATCAAGGCGCGGAACTGATCTGTCACTTTTGCGGCGAAGTATATTCCCTGGACGAAACGGCGCTCAGCGAGATTCTCAACCCGCCGCCGCCTTTGGTGATGTAAAAGTTGCGCCGGTTGAACAAACCGGTTCGGCGTGTATAATCCGCAGCTTATCGGGGCGTAGCACAGTCTGGCTAGTGCGCTCGGTTTGGGACCGAGAGGTCGGGGGTTCGAATCCCTCCGCCCCGATTTTCAGAATCAACAGCAAACGGTCATCTTAGGATGGCCGTTTGTTGTTTACGGACACTTTCACAGATATTTTTGGAAAAATTGTCTACTCGCAATACATTCACGATCCGTGCCGAATCGAAGCCTGACACGACCTGCCGGAGTCTTTAGCAGTGTGTGATTCCAGCGTGTCAGTTATTTGTCAATTCAAGCTTCTTATTTCCTCTAAATCAAAAACTCCAGCCTTGCTCTTGCATAAACTCTTCAAGGTTGATGCACCGGATGCCAAAGTGCGCGCAGACGTTAGGAATTTTGGCGGCGTTGGGTTTTAGGCGTTCCTCGGTGACAACTGTGCCTTGCCGAATTTTGGCGCAAGCAATGACGAAGGGATCGGCAACGGGTGTGCCGGTTAAACGTTGCTTTTCGCCGATGAGCGCTTGGAAATGAGCTACTTGGAAAATTTGCGCGACAAAGAGCAGTTCATCAGTGTTAGGTGTGGTGAAAAGCTGCTTGCGCGCTTTGAGCCATTGATCAACATGAGGATCGGCATCGCCTCGTTGGGTGATTTCGTTGAAAACCTCCCGCGTTGAAATCAATACGCCGGACTGCACTAGTGCGTCCAAGCCGTCCCAAATTGTTTTGAAAACTGCGGGAAAAAAATGTTTGAGCCGGCTGAGTGAGCTTGTATCAAACACATAAATCATGCAGTGCTTCCTTGCAGAATCTGTTGTTCCAATCCGGCAAAGTTTCTGGTTTTGATACCCAGGAAATCAGCCGCCTGTTCGACGCTGAGCTGGTTGCGGTAATAACGGCGCAGGACTTCGTGCGCGAAGCGGTCGCTTAGATAGGTCTTTTGCGAAGCATACCAATTTCCTCCTCCCGATTCGCTTTTTTGGCTCGCCCAGAGCTTCGCTTTTTGTTCGTAAAAACGTTTTCCAACACGGCCCAGATCAAGGAGGCGGCGCAGTATGGTTTCGCGGCTGACCCCGTACCGTCCAGCCACAGCGGCAAACAGATGATCGGGGACAGCTTCGGCATTTCGCGGGAAACCGTGGATTTGAGCGGCGAAATCCTGGGATGGAATCAGCACTTCAGCCGCAATTCGATTGCAAAACTGTTCTATGCGACGTTCCCAGGAAGGAAGTTGCTGAACATAATTTTCGTCAATTTTGCTGATGCCATTCAAGTTGAATAGTAGATGGGCAACTTCATGCAAGAGGCTAAAGATTTGCCGGGTTTTAGTGGTGCTGTTGTTGAGGTAAATTACAGGGAATTCCGCATCCCGCAGACAAAAGCCGGAAATTTCTTTTTGCTTGAAAGAGGCTTTGAAAACAAAAATTCCAGCCTGTTCAATTACCTCACGCCAGACTTTCAGGGCGACTTCGGCGGTTTTCCAAGCGGTCTGCTGCTCCAAAGATATGCCTAATGCCAGCCGGATGACTTGTGCCTGTTCGTCAACGGGTTTTTCAGTAGTCAGTCTGATCTCACGCCAAAGCCCATGATTACTTGGGTTTCGTCCCTCAAAAAGTTCTTTCAAGGTGAGTTGATATGCCTGCGCGCGCCGAATTTTCAGGTAAGTATCCGCGTGTAAATTTTCTAGATCAGTATCGGGTAAGGTTCTAAATTCTTGTGTTGGAGTGGTCTCTTCCGGTGGTTTGGGGAGGAAGAAAACAGCTAGCGGACGTTTGAAGACATTGTAAGCAAGAGCCTCAAGCTGGACATAAGTCGGCGAGGCCGCTCCAGATTCCCAAGCGAGAATTTCTTCTGGTGACCGTTTGAGCTTCAATGCGACATCCTCGACGCTCATCCCTAAGGACTCACGCGCCCATTGAAGTATGGTTGGTTGTATGCCGACGACAGGCTCAATTCTCATTGGTATCACTTGCCTTCTTGCCAACCTGAAGGAATAGGTCTGTTGTATGTAAACAACATCTATTTTGAATCAGCTTTTACAAATTTGCTATGGAAGCTGGCATTGTCCAAAATTTAGTTGAAATTTTTCCCCGGTGAGCTGTTGGCACAGAGGGATTCTTAGTTGAAATTCGATCCATCTGAATCAACTTAAGGAGACCTAAAACCATGGCTAAACCGGATATGAGCAAAGAAAAT
>JAEUQP010000388.1 GCA_016789645.1 Acidobacteriota bacterium
CTTCAATCGCGTCCACGATGGTTTTGTCGAAAAACTCCGGCTGCTGCTTTCTGACAGCAAAACCGCCGAAAAATTCGAGCCGCTGAAAAACTTCCTGGAATTGGGCAATGCCGAAAAGCTGGCGCACATCGCGCTGGCAACGCACGCCGAATACCAGCGCGAACAATACGAAACCGCGCCGGTCTTTCGCTTTGAACCCTTTGCGTTAAAAGACGTGTACGTCGAAACCGAATGCGGCGTGCTGGATTGGCAGGAAATCCGGGAAAAAAGCCCTCGGCGAGAAATGCACGAAGCCGAAGCGCCAGATCGTGCAGATCGTGACTTTTCGCCTTTCAATGAAAAATACGGCGGACGCCACAATCTGGTGGAAACGGTTATGGGGTTTATCCGCAATCCTAAATTCCATGACCCCATCGTGCTGCAAGGCGACGCCGGAGCCGGAAAGTCTTCGTTCACCATTCGTCTGAGCGCTGAATTGCTGAGCGAAGGTTTCTGCCCGATTCGCGTTCGGCTGAAACATCTGCAACTGGGCAAACCCTTGCTCGAAGCTCTGCCCGACGCCATCGAACTCGGCGACGAAGACCGTTTGGCGAAAAATCCTCTGACCAAACCGAAAGACCTGTTGTTGGGCGGACGCATTTTCAACGAGCGTTACGGCACGACGGACCTCTGCCGATACGTGTTGATTCTGGACGGTTGGGATGAATTGAGTTTGTCCGACAACCGAGGCTTTCGCGAAAACGTGCAAGACATGCTGAAAGATGTGCGCGACACCTTTTTCAGAGGCAGCGACAACGCTCGTGTTCGAGTCATCATCACCGGGCGGCCTTCGGAAGATGTCATCAAAAAGAACGACACCAAAGACGGGTACAGTTATTTCCTGACCGCCGCGACCAAAGTCCTGACTCTGCGCCCAATGCGGCCAGACCAATTGCGCGACCTGACCGCGCGAATGAAAACGGCGCTGGAAACCCAGCCGATTTACGCTCCTCACACTGAAACCGCAGCAAGCTGGCAAATTCCCGACCTGACCAAGTTCGAGCCGGTGTTCAAAACTTACGAAGAAACGTTTGCCGAAAAACGATCCCAGCGTTTGGAAGTGCTGGGTTCGCCGTTGCTGGCCTATCTGGCGATTCGCGTCATGGCCGAAACCGAAGGCGATTTGACCAAACTGATTAACCAGCCGACTCGTTTGTATCGGGAATTGACCAACCTGACGTGCGGAGGTGCGGGCAAATTCGTTGCCGACAAACGCGACAAACCCGGCGAACGCGATGCCTGGTGGCGAACCGATGGAGCCAAGTTACGCCAATTGTTGCAACGCACGGCGGCGGCCATGACCATCAACGGCAAAGAATACATTTCCAAAGACCAACTGGCGCGGCGCGTGTTCGATGGCGAAGACGACGAAACCGATGATGTCGTGGGCGAAGCCGGACGCGAATCCACGCTGTCCAAATTGATGATCAGCTTCTTTTTCAAAGGTGGCCATCCTGAATTGGGCTGCGAGTTTTCGCATAAATCCTTCCGCGAATATCTGACCGCCGAACGCATTGTCGAGGTGTTGAAAGAATTCGGACGCGCCAGCAATGAGTTCACGTTTCCGAAACGCCCGAAACCGGAGCGGGATTTTCCGGCCAACGACGATCCGCGTTATGAATTTTCGCGCGAACTTTCCCGGCTGCTGGCTCCGCAATGGTTGAAACAAGAGGTCATCAACCATCTGGAAGAAATGCTGCGCTGGGAAATTCAACGTAGCCGGTACGGTACGGGGAGCGTAAGCGACCTGAGCCTGACGACGGACGCTTCTGCCGAGACTCAGGTCGCTCACGCTCCCCGTACTGCATCGCCGTCTGCCGCCACCTTCCACCAATGGGAACAGATTCGGGATGGATTGGCCGATTTGTGGGAATGGTGGGTAAACGGCGCGCATCTGCGTCCGCAATGGGAAAATACCAAAGGCAAAAAGCGCGACATTGAACCTGCCTTCGTTCACGAGTTGATTAAATGGAGCGCGCCGTTGGACGAACAGGAAGCGTATGACCAATCCATCACGTTTGAACCGGCCACGACAATGGACGCGCATCTGGGCGACGGGCTGTTCCGGCTCTGCGCGTGGGTGCATTTCTTTGTCGCCGAAGCCGATGGCTGGCTGGCTCCGCGCGAAGAAGGCAAAGAACCAACGCCCGAACAATTGTGGGCGGGTGTGTCAGCAAAAGAAGTTTTCTACGGGGCAACTGGGCAGCGTAAAACTGACGGTGAAGGAAAGCCGCCGCATTCGTTTCAAGCTTCGATCACGCAGGGCAACCGACAATGGCGACTATTCGCTCCCTCGGGTGAAAACAACAACCAATTTTTCAGTTCCATTGCCCGCGTCAATTCAGCGACAGATTTACCAACTGATCTCTTTCCAGCCAGACGTTTTATCAAAGGAATTGACCTGAAAGGCGCGAGCCTCTACGGCGCGATCCTCGACGGCGCGATCCTCGACGGCGCAATCCTCGACGGCGCGGGCCTCGACGGCGCGATCCTCGACGACGCAAGCCTCGATGGCGCGAGGCTCAATGGCGCGAGCCTCGACCGCGCGAGCCTCGACCGCGCGAGCCTCGACCGCGCGAGGCTCAATGGCGCGAGCCTCGACCGCGCGAGCCTCGACCGCGCGAGCCTCAATGGCGCAAGCCTTAATCAGACTCAACTCAGAAGTGCGGATTTGAGAAACGCGATTAACCTGACAAAAGAACAAATCGCCAGTGCGTGGATTGACGGCTTCACTCAGTTGCCGGAAGGGTTTGAGGAATTGAAAGCCCAAATGCTGGAACGGCAGCGGCAGCAAATGAAAGCAGCCGAAGGTGACACCGCCGATGGCGAAGATACCGAGGAAGCGGGCGAATCGCCCGACGCCGACACGGCAGATTGACCGATCCTCTCAGATTTGAGAGGATCGGTTTCACTTGAACGAAAGGAACTCTCTCTCTTTGCGAATCATCAGCAAGCGGCGATTGCGGCAGTTCTGGAAACAGCATCCCGACGCAGAAGAACCGTTGATGCACTGGTATCGGGTAACGAAAAAAGCCGCCTGGAAATCATTAGCCAAAACTCGCCTGGATTTTCGTCACGCCGATGCGGTGGGAACTTGCACGGTGTTTAACATCAAGGGCAATCATTACCGTTTGATTGCCGGAGTTCGTTACGAAATGCAGCGCGTGTTCGTGCTGAAAATCATGACTCACAAAGAATACGACGCGGAGGATTGG
>JAEUQP010000505.1 GCA_016789645.1 Acidobacteriota bacterium
TCGCAGCTTTTTGAGGTCAGCGCGGCAATCAATTCATACGCCACGGCAACGCCCGGCAATTCGCGCAGCTTGTGTCCGACAGGCAAGCGCATCGGATTGATGACGGCCAGTGCCGTTGGCAGCGTGTCGCCCAGCAAATGATGGTCGGTGATGATGATGTCAACTCCGGCGGCTGACGATACGTTGACGGCTTCGTGCGAAGTGATGCCGGTGTCGCAAGTGATGATGAGCTTGACGCCGCGCGCCAGCCATTCGCGCAGCTTCGGCAGGTTGATGCCGTGACCTTCGCCATCGCGCAAAGGCACGTGGTACTGCACATTCGCGCCCAGGTTTCGTAGCGCCGTGAATAGCAAGGTCGTCGCCGTTTGCCCGTCCACGTCGAAATCTCCCCAGATCAAAATCGGTTCGTTGATCTGAATGGCGCGCTGCAAGCGTTCGACAGCTTGAGCCATGTCCGGCAATTCAAACGGCGAAGCCACTGCATACGCATTCGGATCGAGAAAGGCCCTCGCTGTGCCCACATTCTTGATGCCGAAGCGCGCTATTCGTTCCGCCACAATCGCATGGCCACCAACGAAGTTTCGCAGTTCATCGGGAACGAAAACCGGTTGTACAAGTTGCCAGCGCATTGATTTGTTCCAAGCTTACAATCCCAAAGTCGTGCGTAAAGCGGAATCAATCATTGTCATTGGCATAGTGCCAATAACGCGCAGAATGACGTTGTTGGCAATGGTTGCCAGATTATCGGTTAGCACAACCGAAGTTGTAAGCAATCCGGACTGCTTACCTGCTGGAGTAGACGGAGAAACCACTATGCGAGATGGATGACCAGATCGCGACAGATTACTGCTAATCATCGCGACGACCAGTTGAGGCAGGCCGGTATTGAGATTATCTGCCTGGACGATCAGGGCAGGGCGCAGTTTGGCACTTTGCAGGTTAGAGTTGGGAAAGGGGACAAGGATGACATCGCCCCGCTTAGGCTGTGGGATTGAGAGCTGATTTTGAGGCGTCATAATTGTTGTAAATATCCATTTCAGGATTGTTCCAGTCTTCAAATGTGGCGAAGGTGGTACGCAACTCGGCGGCTTGTTCCTGGCTGATACCAAGCGACTGCAAGTCTATTTCTTGTTGCTCAAGAAACGTTACCAACACGGGAGCCTGAGTGATTTCCGCAGGCAGTTCCGATAATTCCACAATGCCATCTTTGTAGATTCCTGTAATCGTTGTCATCTTTTCACTCCTTCCAATCGCAGCTTATCCCGCTTCTATTTTTACAGCAAACTGGCGGCTCAAAAGCTGACTTCTTCAATTTCATCCAGATCGAGTGAAAAACCGTCCGGCAGTTCTTCGTCTTCCAGTTCGTCCAAATCGCCCGGCATTTCACCGCGTTCGCATAATGAACGATAGGCGCAAAAACGGCAGCGGCGTTCCACCGTCGTCAACTCAAAGCGAGAACTGGCCGTGATTTCCTGCAACAACGATGTCAGCCGCGTTTCGGCCTGTTGCAATGTGTCAGCGGTGTGAAGAAATTCGACCGTTTCGCCGGTCTCAGCAAACCAATACACGAACCGAATTCGCTCCGGCGAAATTGGCTGGTTGCCGTTCAACCAATCGCCCGCTTTGGCCAGCACGAACGGATAGACCAGCGTCTGCATACGATTGGCCAGCCAATCCCGTTTTTGCGGACGACCGGTTTTCCAATCCACGATCAAGACGGTTTCGTCGGTGAGTTTGGCGACCACATCGTACTTGGCCATCAACATCCATTCGCCAATCGAAGCCGTCAGCGTCAATTCGGGATACCGTTCGTCGGGCAGGTTTGCCGCTTGCCAGTGCAAATAGCGTTGCCACCAGACGCGCAATTCATCATCCGTGATTGTCGGCGTCAGCGCTTCCGCCGGAACGCCCAGCGCGTGTTGATGCGCCAGATGATGAAACGCCTGTCCCTGTTGCTGGCCGGCTTCGTATTGCAACGCCTGCGCGGTTTCCTGCGCCGGCCAACGCACGTCCAGCAAATACTGCAGTTCAAACCGGCGCGGACAATCAGCGTAATCCTGCAACGCGCTCTGGCTGAAGACGAATTCGTCAAATCGGCTGTCTTGGTTATCGGGCATCGTCGGTGCCTCCGTTGATGATCGCGTTGAGGTATGCCAGCGGGCGGGCAGGGAACAGGTCGGCTTTTTTGCCTGTGTTCCAGGTGACGATCAGTTCGCGTTTGGCGCGTGTGATGCCTACGTACAGCAACCGCAACCGTTCCGAACAGTATTCGATGCGCGCTTGCTCGGTGGCTTCGCCTTCACGGTACGGTTCGCTCGTCGCCAATGCTTTCAACTGGGCAAAGGCCTCGGCGCTCAGATTCAAATGATCGCGCGCAAAGTAACTTTCGCTTTGAAACTGGTCGTTCGCATCCGCCGAAGGGAAGTCGTAATTGTTGACCGACATCAGATAGACGCGATCCCATTCCAACCCTTTGGCTTTGTGATGTGTGATGACGACGGCTTGCCCTTTGTAGCTGGTCGGATCGAATTGGTCATCGTCTTCACCGAGGCCTGTGAATTTGCGATTGTTGCGAACGATCTGGCCAAGTTCGACCACGCAATCCGGCAAACGAAATTCGGGGTTGGTTTCGACAAAGCTGCGCAAATGAACGGCGATGCTGTACGCCGTGGCGATTTCGGCGGGTTCTTTGAACAGGTCGCTGCCGATCGTCAACACCAGTTGATCAATCGGCAGCAGCGCGGCGTTTTGCCATCGCTGCACACAAGTGCGAAAGCGTTCCAGCGTCTCGAACTTTTCCGGTTCGCTCGACGCGTTGCGCGCGTCGAGCAACCAATCTTTGTCGCGCGGAGCCGTGAACTGTTCCACCTGTTTCAG
>JAEUQP010000560.1 GCA_016789645.1 Acidobacteriota bacterium
GCTTCGCGCGGGATCGGCTTGCGCGTGTTATGTGAAGGGCGACAGGCTTCGTGTTCGACTTCGGATGTGTCGGCGGAAGGCATCGAAGAATTGATTGCCAATGCCGTCGAAATGGCCAAACGAACTTCGGTGGATGAAGCCGCCATCTTGCCTGCGCGCGAAGAATTGGCGACGACGATTCCTGACCTGGGATTGTTCGATCCGGCAATTGTCGAACTGGCTCCGGAGCGCAAAATCGAAATGGCGCGCTCCGCCGAAGCTGCCGCGCGCAGTTTTGATCCGCGCATCGTCAATTCCGAAGGGGGCGCTTGCAGCACGACCGTCGGCAGAACGATCTTGGTCAACAGCTCGGGATTCGTCGGGGAATATTCCGGAACGAATTGTAATTTGGTGACAGTTCCGTTGGCCAAAGAAGGCGAACAGATGCAGGTTGGGTACTGGGGTGACACCAAGCGCAGGTTAAATGCGCTGGATTCACCGGAAACCATTGGCAAAGAAGCGGCGCGACGTGCGGTGAGAAAACTTGGTGGACGGAAAGTCGCCACGACGGAAGTTCCGATTGTGTTTGAGTTCGGCGCGACCGAAGACCTGTTGGGTGATTTTTTTGAAGCGGTCGAAGGCGGCGCGATTTTTCGCCGGTCGTCGTTTTTGGTTGGGCAATTGGGCGAACAAATCGCCTCGCCGTTGTTGACGATTGTGGACGACGGAACCTTGCCAGGCGAAATCGGTTCGCGGCCCTTCGATGGCGAAGGTCTACCGACACGACGAACCGTGGTGGTGGAAAACGGCGTGTTGAAAAGTTATCTGCTCAACGCCTACACCGCGCGAAAACTGAATTTGCGTTCGACCGGAAATGCCTCCCGCGGATTGACCGGTGCGCCAAGCGTCGGGATTGGAAACTTTTTCCTTGTGCCGGGAGTCCATACGCCGGAAGAAATCATTGCGTCGGTCAGCGAAGGGTTTTACGTCACTGATATGATCGGTTTCGGGTTCAACCCCGTGACTGGCGATTATTCCCGCGGAGCTGCCGGTTGGTGGATTGAAAATGGCCGCTTAAGTTTTCCGGTCGAGGAAGTGACGATTGCCGGAAATTTCAAAGAGATGCTGAAAGGCATTGAAATGGTCGGCAACGATTTTCGCTTTCGGGGCAAGATTGCCGCTCCCACCATCAAGGTCAATCGAATGGTGGTCAGCGGCGAATAAGAGATGCATAAAAGTTCAATGCGAGGGCAATGTCATGTTTGAAAACGAGGAAGACAAGGAAGTGGCCGTGGCGAAAAAACACGGGCGAATGATTTTGCTGGGCGGATCAATTGCTGTGATTTTGCTGGCCGCGATCATCATCATGCTGGCCAAGAGCAAGCCCCATCAGGCGGCGGCTCTGGAAGATGCCTTGCGCGCGGGAAGCGCCGAATTCGAGGCTTACAAAAGCAAGGTGGAAATTGAGATCAAACCGGAAGACAAACGCACGTATGACAATCTGATTGGAATGTTTCAGATCGAAGTGCGCGCCAACATCACCAATCGCGGCGACCGTCCAATCACCGGACTGGAACTGGTTGGCAAAATGTTCGATATGGAAGACAAAACCATTTCGCAACGATCCAGCATTCCGATTCCGCGTGCTCGACAAAACCCGCTCAATCCGGGCGAATCCATGCGCGTCAGCATCAAAATTGACGCTCCGTCTAAAATCACCGAAGCCGAAGTGAAAGATGTGACGATTGAATTGAACGGGTTGAAGTTCCAGTAAGCAGAAAGTTGGGCTGAAAAACAAAAAGGCGAGCGCAGAATCAAGCTTCTGCGCTCGCCTTTTGTAATTTGATTTGTCTTCAGTGCTGTTAGTTTTTGATCTCCGGCATGGAAATTTCCGTGGTGGCCACCGCCGGGACGACTCGTTCGCGGAAAAACCGCGGTGCGATTCCAGCATAAATCTTGCCCGCGATGGCCGTCGCGTGGTTCCCACCAAGTTTGGAATCGGTGGTGATTACCGTCACCACGACTTTGGGATTTTCTACGCTGGAAAACGACGTGAACAAGCGGAGTTTGTCGCGGTCGCCAGTGCATGTTCCGGTTTTGCCGGCAATCTGGAACATCGGGTTGGCCGCAGGGCGGGCCGTTCCGAAATTCACGGCTCCGATCATGCCGGGCAACAGTTTGGCGCGATCTTCGGCGGACATTTCAATTTTGCGTTTGAGTTCCGGTTTGAACTCGGCGGCATCTTCAGCGGTGCGCGGCACGCGTGGAACGTACAAATTGCCGCCGTTGGCAATTGCGGCAGTGAAGGCTGACAACTGAATGGCTGTCACGCCAAACCCATCGCCGTGGCTGGGCATCAAGGTTGTTCCTTCTTCCGGAATGAATCCTTCGCTTTCGTTTGCGTAATTGATGCCGGTCTTTTCGCCGAAGCCATAATTCTCGGCGTACTTGATGACCTGGTCATAACCCATCGAACGCCCTATCACCTGGAAAAACGGGTTGTTGGATTTTGCCAGCGCATAAGTCAAATCCATGCTGGAACGGCGGCTGATCTGAACCGCTTCATCCGGTTCGATGGCTTTTTGGTTCAACGCCGCCAGTCCGACGATCATTTTCACCGTCGAACAAGGTTTGACCGGGGAACGCAACGCCATTTGTTGATTCACAACCGTGTAGATGCGCCCGTTGTTCGGATCCATGACCACGACCGTCGCGGAACGTCCGCTGATGGCATCCAGCACGATCTGGCGAATTTCCAAATCTTCGCCATCGGTCAGGTCTTTTTCGATGTAGGCGTTGGTCAGGTTGCGCAGGGCGGCATCGCGGGCGCGCATCGCTCTCAATCGGGCCATGTACAAGGCACGGGCGCGGCGGCGGCGAGCCGAACGGGAAAGCCTGGAACTGGAACCTTTGGTCAGGCTTCGCGCTGAACGGGATTGGCGTTTGCTGGATGTTGCCGCGTACCGGGACGAGCGTCCTCGTTTGCTGCGGCTGGCCACGGCCTTGCCTTTTTTCCCAGAGGATTTACGGGCGGTTTTGCCCGAAGATTTTTTACTGGCGACGGCTTTTTGCTTTTTACTGGAGGATGCTTTCTTCGTGGTTGAGGCCAGAGCCTGTGACGAAGTTCCCACGCAAACAACCAGAGTCATCACAACCAGGCAGGCTGTGATCAAACGGAAATTCTTCATTTTCAATCCCTTTCTTGCCCTCGTTCGGGTGCCTCGTCTTTCGCGATGCTGCCGAAGAGTGTTGGAGCAACTAGCAACGGGGCGCTAGCGCCAGACAATAATGTTTCAGCAAAGTCTACTTAATACAAATTCTTCTCTTGAACTATTCGAGCAATTGGCCTTCGCCAATCCAAAGCCAAGGGGTAGCGCACGGCGCGGAGTCTAACAAAACTCTTCCTGAGCAACAACTAAAAGGATGGCTCGAAGAAAATTCGGAAATCGAAGGGAGAAAGCCCCTATGAACCTAAAAAGTGGACGAATCCCGGCGTCGCTCGACTTCTGTGGTATGCTTCGTGCCCAGAACTCACGCAACGGGTTCAGTTATTGGCAGTTACGCGAGGGCGGATTTTTCCAATCCGCTTGAAATCTCACATTGAAGAAACACCTGCAGGGTGAAAAACCTGCGTTGATTCGCTTATGCACGAGTTGTGGCCTTATGTGTTGTGGGCTTGGCAAGGCGTCCAACTCCGACACGTCATAGATATTCTGCTGGTCGCTTTCCTGATTTATGAATTGCTCAGGTTGGCGCATGGGACTCGTGCGGTTCAAATGGGAGCCGGGTTGTTTCTGGTTGGCTTGTTGTATGTCCTTTCCAGCTATTTGGGCTTGAGCACTTTGCAGTGGGTTTTGCGGAATGTCGCCGTCTATGTCGGGTTTGGAGTGATCGTCTTGTTCCAGCAGGAAATTCGCGCGGTGCTGACCCGGCTCGGTAACAACATTCGCCTGCCATTTTCGTGGCAGAAAAAACGCGCCCAAAATCCATTTGGTCAGGAATGGTATGACGAAGTCGTGCTGGCGGCGACGACGCTGGCTTCGGAAAAGCTCGGCGCGTTGATCGTGTTCGAACGCGAAGTCGGCTTGAAAACCTTGATCGAAAGCGGCATCCGGCTCGACGCGCGAATCAGTTACGATTTGCTGGTGACGATCTTCAACAAAAACACCACGCTGCACGACGGAGCGGTCATCATCAGCAATAATCGCGTGGCGGCGGCGAGTTGTTTTCTGCCGCTGACGCAAAATCCGATGATTTCGCGCGAACTGGGAACCCGGCATCGGTCGGCAATCGGCGCTACGGAAGACAGCGATGCGTTTGCGGTGATTGTTTCCGAAGAAACGGGCGCCATTTCGTTTGCCATAGACGGACGGTTGAAGCGCAATCTGGATGGCCCCGGATTGCGCCGTCGAATTCAACAGGCCATGGAACCCTGGCGCAGCGACAAGGAATCCGAAGAATTGGAATTGGAGGAGCGCGAACGAGAACGCGAAATTGACGAATTAGTGACGGCTCGCAAACGCGAACGGCAGGCGTCGCATCGCTCCAAAACCGAAGAAGCGCAGGAGGGATCAACCTTATGAATCTTTCCTGGTTGCGCTGGTTATCGCTCGACCGATTGTGGAATCGGTTGCGCCATGTCGAAGTTGAAAACAAAGGTTTGATGGTGATGGCGATTTTGCTGGCCGTTTTGCTGTTTGCGGTTTCGCGCCAGCCGATCAGCGACGTCAAGCTATTCAACGTTCCGTTGGAATATCGTGGCCAGCGACCGGATGTGGAAATCAGCGGTGAAATCACGCAAACAGTCAGCGTTCGCGTGCGAGGGCCGCGTGATCTGGTGCGAAGTCTGACGCCCACTCAGCTTTCCGTCATTGCCGATCTGACCAACAAAGAAGCGGGCGAACGGGTTGTGCAGCTTCGCCCGGACGATGTGTCTTTGCCTGACAATGGCATCCATGTCATTCAGGTTGAACCGGCCAGTTTGCGGTTGGTGTTGGAACCGAAGATCAGAAAACAGGTCCCGGTTGAGGCTCAATATTCCGGGCAACTTGCCGACGGCGTCGAATTTTATTCCGCTCGACTCCAGCCGCCTGTGGTCGAGATCGAAGGCGCACAATCGCATTTGGGGAAGGTCAGTCGCGTGTTGACCGAAACCGTGAATTTAAACGGGCGCTCCAGTTCGTTTAGCGTTGCTGTGGATGTTGAAATGCCTCATCCGTCGTTGCGCGTCCTGACGTCTGATGAGGTCAAATTGTTCGTTGAAATTGGCGAACGACGGAGTTTCAAACGGTTTGCCAATGTTCCGGTTCAATGGTTGAATCCGTCGCCGGGCGGAGCGCTGCTGACCAAAACGGTTGCGGTCGAACTTTACGGGCCGAATTCGGCGGTGGATGCAATTCAGGAAAAAGACCTGCGGGCTGAAATCACCGCCGATCCCAACACGACAAGGGCTGTCCCCAAAATCATTTTGCCCGTCAATGCCGATCCCCGAATCGGAATCCGCAGCATCATTCCAAACGAGGTGAAGTTGAAAAAGTAATGGGAAAGTTTTTTGGCACTGACGGCATTCGCGGCGAAGCGGGACAGTTTCCGCTCGATGAACCCACCATTGAACGCATCGGGTATGCGCTGGCAAAAGTCCTCGCCATGCGTTTGAAACGTCCACCGCAAATCATCATCGGTTGTGACACGCGGGAATCCGGCGATTGGATGGAATCGGCCATCGCTCGTGGAGCCTTCACCGCGGGCGGCAACGTTCATTCTGCCGGAATTATCACCACGCCCGGAGTCGCTTACCTGACGCGCACGCTCGATGCTGACGCCGGAATCGTCATTTCCGCTTCGCATAATCCGTATCAGGACAATGGCATCAAAGTGTTTGCGCCATCCGGCAAAAAACTGGATGACGAAGCCGAGTTATTCATTGAACGCAGCATCGAAGCCGACGCCGCAGGCTTTGCCACAATGCGGGAAGAGCCGCTTTATTCCGACGCCAAATTGGCGGAAACGTATCTGGCGTTTCTACGCGATGAAATTGGCGCAGGTTTGAATCTGTCCGGGCTAAAACTGGTGGTGGATTGCGCAAACGGCGCTTCGTATGAACTGGCGCCAAAATTGTTCGCGGCGCTTGGCGCTGAATTGACAGTCATCAATGCCGACCCAACCGGTCGCAACATCAATTTGAATAGCGGTTCGCTGCATCCGGAAAAACTGCAAGCGGCAGTGTTGGATGCAAAAGCCAATGCCGGGCTGGCGTTTGACGGAGACGCCGACCGATTGTTGATGGTGGATGAAAACGGCCAGTTGGTGGACGGCGATCAGATGTTATTCGTAATGGCGGAGCATCTGGCCAAACGCGGCAAACTTGCTGGCAATCGGGTTGTGGCGACCGTCATGAGCAACATGGGCTTGGAAGTGGCGTTGCGCGAACGCGGCATTGAACTGGTTCGCACTTCGGTCGGTGACAAAAACGTGCTGGATGAATTGCTGAAAAACGGCGGCAGCATCGGCGGTGAACAATCCGGCCACATCATCTTGCCTGAAATTAGCCTGGCTGGCGACGGCATGATCACGGCGCTGGAAATGCTGCGCGTGATGACGGAAATGCAAAAGCCGCTAAGCCAACTGGCGGGCGGCTTCACGCGCTATCCGCAAGTGACGATCAATGTGCGCGTTGCCAGCAAACCGCCACTTGATTCGATTGCGCCGCTTCACGAAGCCCGCGCGCGGGTCGAATCTGAATTGGCCGGAAAGGGAAGATTGCTGCTTCGATATTCGGGTACGGAAAATCTGGCGCGCGTCATGATCGAAGGCGCAGACGAACAATCCATTCGGCATCAAGCCGAATCGCTGGCTCAATTGTTGAAAGAACAAATTGGTTGATTTGAGTCAGCCAAGCCGCAAGCACATGCAAACTGCCGAAGAACATCTGGGCAAACGCCATTCTGGCGAAGCCTCAAGCACCTGATCAAACTTGCTTCGTGCGGTTTCGGCAAATCCGAATTGCCGCGCGAAAAATTCCCTGGCCGTGGTGGTCAGCAATACGACTTCGCTGACGCCTGCTGACAATGCTTCATCGAGCAATCGCGCGGTGAGCGTCTTGCCCAATCCGCTGCCTTGCAATTCCGGCGAAACGGCCAGCGAACGCAACAACGTCACATCGCCGTAACGTTCCTGTCCAACGCAACCCACCAACCTCTCCCCAACGCGCGCGACCAGGAATTCGCCGAAATGTTCGGCGACTCCTTCTGTCGGCAGATTTACTTCGCCGAGCAGCGCCAGAACTTCATCGAGTTCACTTGCTGTCGCACGCGAGATGGTGACTGTTGAACGCATAAAGCTTATTTGCAGGCTCCGGCGATTTGCACCATATCGGGCTGCCCCGTCGTGCAACAGCCCACCGTTTGCGAAACTCCTTTGGCGACTTCCGGCAGATTGTCTTCCAGCACGACAAACACTTCCCAACGATACCCGTTCGGATCAACCACCCAGACTTTGTCCTGCACGGCATAACAGCAGGAAGTTTGTTGTTCTTCGAGTGCAATTGGCAATCCGCGTTCAACCAGACGGTCACGCATGGCCACCACGGTTTCTGTGCTTCCAACCTGGACTCCCAGATGATTGATTCCGCCCGAACCGTGTTCCAGCTTCGACGGATATTCGTTGAGCGTCAGATTGACCGCCGGTTCGGCAACGTCGAATTTGGCGTAACCGGTGCGAACCTTCGCCGGTTCGATACCCCACAAGGCGCGGTAAAACTTCAGTGATTCTTCCAGATTGTTGACGTTCAATGCGACGTGAATTTTTGGTGTCATAACTTTCTCCCTCCAAAACAGTATTTGTTCCCACACCAGCCAGGAAACGGGCTTCCGCGCCTAGCCGGTAAGATTGATTGAAAAACTACATACGCTTATCCGTATGCGGCGCGGAAGATACTCCTCCGGTTTATATTCGTCAAGGCGAATATAGTTTTTCGCCAAGAAAAATTTCTTTGGCTATAATTCGGGCCATGACAGAGAAAACCACCAAACGGAAAAAGAACCCGGAAGAAAAAAAACGATTGCCGCAAATGGCTGCGCTGTTCAAAGCCTGTGCTGACCAGACGCGGTTGCGGCTGTTGAATCTGCTGGCGGCGGAAGGCGAAGTTTGTGTTTGCCATCTGGTTGATGTGTTGGAAACGAACCAGCCGAAAGTGTCGCGTCATCTGGCGTATTTGAAACGAGCGGGATTGGTCAGCGACCGGAAGGACAGTTTGTGGGTGTATTACCGGTTGTCGGATTCGCTGGCTGCTCAGGCCTCGCGGTTGGTTGAATGTGTCAATTCCTGTTGCGCGGATTCGCCGGAAGTGCAGCAGGACGTGACCCGATTGCGCGAAGTCAAACAAGCGCAGCCGCTGGTGAAAATCATGCGCCGCAGCGCCGCAGCCAAATAAGCGAGGCGACGTTCCCGGTTGACGATGTTTCAGCCGGGCGCTTATGTTT
>JAEUQP010000614.1 GCA_016789645.1 Acidobacteriota bacterium
TGGGGCGAAAGCGATTCGCGGCTGATTCTGGTTGGGCAAGCTCCGAAATGGAAAGACGCCGCCGAAATGAAAGAAGCGCGCAAGTTCACCGCCGAAGTGCAGGAAGTGCGCGGCGTGGTGGATCCGCTGGATATGACTACGGATTGGTTTAACGTCGTGCATTGGGCGATGGCCGAGCCGATGGTGGACGTGAACCGCGTCGGGTTGCGCGGGTCTAGCTACTCCGGTGGCCATGTGTTTTATGTTGCCGCGCGCGATCCGCGCATCAAAGCCATCGTCAGCCAGGTCGGTTCGTTCGATTCGCGTCCCAAAGCCGTTGCAGTCGCCGGAGCCGCAGACGCTCAGGTCAACGGCGCGTATGAAGAGGCGACCAAACGCGCTCGCGGAGAAATTGGGTACCCACCGCCGTTTTACAAAGCCATTGGCAATCTGATTGGAGCGCCGGTTCGTGACAAATTGCTACGTTACGCTCCGGTCGAAGACGCCGCCAAAATGACCAATTGTGCAGTGCTGTTCATTGATGCCGAAAAGGAAGAACTCTTTGACAACAAAGACCACGCGCATCTGGCGTACACGCGCATGCCTGGCAAAGACAAAAAGTACGTGCTGGTTCCCGGCATCACGCATTATGGCATTTACACCACTGAGCGCGAACGCGCCATCAAGCTGGCGATTGAATGGTTCGATCAGTATTTGAAGAAATAAGATCAAAAAACAATTTCATCCCACTGCCATCAAACAACCAAATGGCTGAACTGGCGATTTCGAACGAGGTCGTACAGATTTTTTCAATTCCATCTACCCAGGAGATAACCATGAAAAGAAGAATTCGACTGGTGGCTCAAGCTACGGCAAAGCCGACAATTTTGTGTCTGGCAATGTTCCTATTCGTTGGCATTTGTTCGCAATTGGCCCACGCGCAGGTGCTGTATGGGTCATTGGTCGGGCGCGTCGAAGATCAATCCGGCGCAGTGCTGCCCGGAGCCAAAATCACCGTCACCAACAAAGCCACCGGCCAGCAGCGCGAAGCCGTCGCCGATGAAAGCGGCTCGTATGCGTTTCGGGATTTGCAGGTGGGCGTGTATGACGTGACCATTACGCAAACCGGGTTCAAGTCGTACACCAAAGCCGGGGTCAACATCTCGCTTAACAACGTGGTGCGCGAAGATGTGCAGATGGCTGTCGGAGGAGCCACCGAAACCGTGACGATCACGGCTGCGGCTCCGATTCTTCAAACGGATCGTGCGGATGTCAGCAATCAAATAGACAAAGCGCAAATTACCAATTTGCCCATCGGCGCGGGACGCAACTTTCAGCAGCTTTACAAATTGATTCCGGGAGCGTCGGCTCCTGCCGATGCGCACTCTGATGCAGGCAATCCGCAGCGCGCGCTGGTGACGAATTTCAATGGCGCATCCTATTCCAACAACAACACGCGATTGGACGGCGCGACGGTCAGTTATCCGTGGCTGCCGCACATCGTGGCGTATGTGCCTCCGCAAGACGCCGTGGAAACCGTCAACGTCGTGACCAACAGCTTCGACGCCGAACAAGGTATGGCGGGCGGCGCGGCGGTCAACGTGCAGATCAAATCCGGCGGCAACCAATTTCACGGCAGCGCGCACGCATTCCACACCAACAGCCGTATGAAGGCGCGCAACTATTTTTATTACCAGCCGGGCACATTGCCGAAAAACATCTTCAATCAATATGGCGGCACATTTGGCGGGCCGGTCATCAAAAACAAACTCTTTTTCTTCGGCTCTTGGGAAGGAACCAAACGCCGCCAGAATGCTTCGGCATTTCGTACCTTGCCGACAGCGGCGTTGCGCCAGGGCGATTTCAGCGGCACGGGGGCGCGCATTTACGATCCGGCGACGGGCAATGCCAACGGCACAGGGCGAACTGAATTTGCCAATGGCCGCATTCCTGCCAATCGCATTGACCCGATTGTGCAGAAGCTGATTGCCTTGATTCCTCAACCGAACCAACCCGCAGGCGCTTCTCCGGCGAACAATTACTTTGCCAGCGGCACCTATGAATTCAACCGCGACAATTACGATTTCAAGGTCAATTACAACCCCAACGAAAAATCCACAATGTTTGTGCGGTATTCGATTTCACCCAGTGATATTTTCGATCCGCCTTCGCTGGGGCCGGCGGGCGGAGACGCGCTGGCTGGAGGACAACCCGGCAATGCGCCGGGGCGAGTGCAAAGCACTGCCATTGGCGGCACGTACACGCTTACATCTCGCCTGTTGCTGGACGGCAACATCGGGTTCACGCGCCAGCGTTTGGGCGCTCAGAACGTGGACATTGACCGAAATTACGGTCTGGATGATCTGGGCATTCCGGGCACAAACGGACCGGATAAATTACAAGGCGGATATCCGCGTTTCACCATCAGCGGCTTTTCTTCCCTTGGCAATCCGAACGTTTCCAATCCGTTCCTGTTCCGTGACAACCAGTACGTCGCGGCAGGCAACCTGAGCTGGATGCGCGGCGCGCATAGTTTGCGCTTCGGCGGCGAATACACGTATTACACGATCAATCACTTTCAACCGCAGGCGGCGTTCGGCCCGCGCGGAGGATTCAATTTTAGCGGTGGGTTGACAGCCTTGAACGGCGGCGCGGCGCCGACGCTGTACAACGGCTGGGCGGATTTCCTGCTCGGTTTGCCGCAAAGCAAGGGCAAGGATTTGCAGAACATCAATCCGGCAGCGGTGCGCATGCCGGGCTGGGGTGTTTACGCGCGCGATCAGTGGCAAGTGACGCGCAATCTGACCATTAACTATGGAACGCGTTTCGAGCGCTATCCGTTTGCCACGCGCGATCATCGTGGCGCAGAACGTTACGATCCCATTCTGGACCGTGTGTTGATCGGCGGATTGGGCAGCACGCCCGAAGACACAGGCGTGGACGTCGGGTTTGGCCAATTTGCTCCGCGTTTGGGCGTCGCTTATCGCGCGACGGAAAAAACAGTTGTGCGTTTTGGGTACGGCATCAGCGTTGATCCGAATTCATTCCGCAACATGCGCGACGCTTATCCGGCAACCATCTCGCTGCAACTTTCCGGCGCGACTTCGTTTCAATCCGCCGGAACGTTGAAGGACGGATTGCCCCCCATCGTTTCGCCGGACATTTCTTCCGGTTCGATCACGCTGCCGACCGCCATCGGCACGCAGACGTTCCCGCAGGAGTTCAATCGCGGATACATTCAATCCTTCAACCTGACCGTGCAGCAGGACATCGGGTGGGGCTTTACAGCACAGGCGGCGTATGTCGGCACGCGCGCCATTCGCCAAACGGCCAACGTCAACATCAACGCAGGCGAAGTCGGTTTGGGCAATGCCGGACGTGCGCTGGCCAAATTTGGACGCATCGCCAACATCAATATGCTGGTTCCGTTCAACACCGCCACTTACGATTCGCTGCAAACACAACTCAATCGCCGGTTGAATCCGAGCGCGCAAATCGGCGTGACTTACACGTTTTCCAAAGCCATCGGCTATGCGGACCAAAGCGATTCCGGGCTGACGTTCCACTCGGTTTCGCAATGGGCGCGCAATCGCGCCTTGGCGGGATTTGACCGCACGCACAATTTGCAGGTTTTCGGTGTGTACGAATTGCCGTTTGGCGCGGGCAAACGTTGGGCGACCAGCGGACCGGCGTCATGGCTTGCGGGTGGATGGCAGCTCAATGGCATTATGAGCAAAATCAGCGGGACGCCTTTCACGGTGACTTCGGCGGGAACTTCGCTGAATGCGCCGGGCAACACGCAAACCGCCGATCAGGTGAAATCCGAGGTCAAAATTCTGGGCAACATTGGCCGAGGCGTCAGTTACTTCGACCCGACGGCATTTGCTCCCGTGACTGCCGTTCGGTACGGAACGGTCGGTCGCAACACGTTGCGCGGCCCGGGCGTGTTCAATATGGATGCCAGCCTGTTCCGTAACTTCAAATTGACCGAACGATTTTCGCTGCAATTTCGCACCGAAGTTTTCAATCTGACCAATACGCCCGCATTCAACAATCCGGGCGCGAACGCATCTTCGCCAACGCGAAATGCGGACGGTTCGATCATCAACTTGAACGGATTTTCCGAAATCACTTCGGCGCAAGGAACGGAACGTCAGTTCCGCTTTGCCCTGAAACTGTTGTTCTAACCCGGCAATACGTTGGAACAACGAATCCTTAAAACGTCAGGAGCGCAGCCGTCAGTGGTTGCGCTCCTGACGTTTTGAGCGTAGTCGAAAATTCGTTTGTGGCGTAATCCAGTCGTTTACAGCAGGGAAGGTTTTTTCAGAGGTACAAAAGGAAAAACGGTTTGGCCGTCAGCAGCACGATCAAGGCTGCGATGCCCAGGCAAACGCCAAACGGCAACGCCGTTTTCAACCCTCGCTGGCTGCGCCAGGCCATGTAAATTCCGGTCACCGAACCGAGAATCGAACCGAACAGTAACACCCCAATCGCGCCTTGCCAGCCGAGAAACGCGCCAATGATTGCCATCAGCTTCACATCGCCCAACCCCATGCCTTCGGCTCCGCGAATGTAAAAATACGCTGCGCGCAACCACCAGATCGGCACACTGCCAATCAACGCTGCAACGACGGCTCGCCACAATCCGCCATACGCCTGGCTGAAGGCGTCAGGAAATTTCGGTGAAAGCCAGAGCACGGCGATTGCCCACGTTGCCGCCACGATCAGGCCAAAAATCATCGCTGCCGAAATCGTTCGGCGGTAACGGCGCTCAGCTTCTTCTTCGTCAGCCATCGTGTCAGTAGCCCGCGCGTCAGCAAGGGCTTCGGTTTCCGTGTCAAAGCCCTCCCTTATGGTCGGGCTACTGACACTTCCACCCTCGCCTAAGGTAGAGCCGCTGACGCTTTCTGCTTCTTCGTTCATGTCTTCCCATTCGAAGTATTTGTTGTACAAACGCAAATCGAGCCAATCCAGCAACCAGAACAGCGGAGCCGCCATTGCCAGCAACAGTCCGCCGATGACGGCGGCGGAGATTCGTGGAAAGCTCGCATCGGCGCTTTGAAACACGAACGAAATGTCGAAACTGTAATTGATCGGTTCGCCCCAACCTGCCCGCGCAGTTGCTGCGGCCAGGGCAAAGACGATGGCTGGATAAGTGATGACGTTTGGCAGCAAATGGTGAATCGCGTCAATGAACACCAGCGAAATCATGACGCAGGCAAACACCATTTCCAGCCCGGTTTGCCAAGTCAGGCCGCTTTTCAGGCCGATGACTATGAAAATGGCGGCGGTCAGCAATTCGACCGCTGGATAGCGCCACGAAATCGAAGCGTGGCAAGTTCGGCAGCGACCTTTGAGCAGCAAAAAACTGATGACCGGAATGTTGTCCATCGGGCGAATGGCGGCGGAACAATGCGGGCAGTGGGAATTCGGAAAAATCACCGATTCCCCCAGCGGGACGCGATGAATCACGACGTTGAGAAAGCTGCCGATCAACAATCCCAAAATGGCGGCGGCGATGGCGTAGAAAAC
>JAEUQP010000690.1 GCA_016789645.1 Acidobacteriota bacterium
TTTGAAGACCTCACATTGCGCGAAATCGGCTTGCTGATGAACGTCCACGAAGCGACGATCAGCCGCTGGTTGGCCAAGGCGCAACGCGAAATCAAACGCAAAACCGAAGAAATTTTGCAGCGCAGTTACGGGCTTCGCCGCGCAGAAGTCGGCGAGTGCATTGAAATCGCTGCGCGCACCGAACTGGATATGCGCAAGCTGATCGGTGATGTCAAAGGCGTGGTCGTCGAGCGCGCGCCTTGATGCGAGGCAATTTTCCAAATTGTCTCGCCCGCAAGGATTCACCCGCCGCACGTTCAAGATGCGGGCTTTTAGAAAAGACCCACAGTTTCAGACAAGATTTCAATTCTGAAACTTCAAAACTCAGAGCATAAAGCAGTGGCACACGAACAACACAACACGGCGTTAGATTTTGAAACCATGCTGCGACGCCATTTGTCGCGCGGCGGTTCTGTCGTCGAAGCCTGCATGGGTTTTGACGCCGATACGGCTAACGCTTATCTGGAAAACGCGCTCAATGCGTCGGCGCGCTCCCGGTACGATTCGCATCTGGCCGGATGCCCGTCCTGCCGACGCCACGTGATCGAACTTTCCCGCTTGATGCAATTGCCACAACCGGAATCGAATCTGGCTCCGGCTGTGGCACCAGCCAGCATCTGGTCGCATTGGAAATCGGTTGTCTCCGAATGGGGCGAATGGTTGGGATTGGCAAACTGGCAACAAGGCTGGGCAACCGCCGGAATCGCCGCCGCCATTTTGATCGGCGTTGTTTCCGTTCAACTCTGGCGACAACAGCAAAATGGCCAGCCTGCCGGAACAAATTTCGCGACGACTGATGCCGCAAACGTCAATTCGACCAAGGGGGCGGGCGACAACTCGATTTTGCCGTCGGAGGGAGTTTCAGCAACTCCGGGTGTTGCCGGACAGGCAGGAACCGGTGAACCGAGATCGCAGACGTTGGCGGTAAACAATGTTCCCAAACCGGATGTCAGTCCGAACCCGAACAGTTCGTCTTTGCTTGCAGGAAACCACGCCACCGTGGGAAGCACTTTTGTCCAACCGGTTGGCACTCAACCGATGAATTTGATGGTGACAACGCCCCCTTCTTTGCCGGTAACGCAATCCGCCAACGGCGTTGTGGTCACTTCGTTATCCGGCGGGCAAACGTTCAATGCGCCTATTGCGCGCTCGGTTTCGGCTGAATTGACGGCTCCTGCGCCTCCGCCGATGAAGGAATCGGAACTCCGCGACAATGTCGTGGCGGCTCAAATCGGTCCGTTACCCAGCGAAAACCCGATGGCCAGGAAGCCCAAAGAATCGAGGACTCAGAAATCTTCTTCCAGCGTGTTTGATAAAGCATTTAGCTTTATGCCGTCTCGCAGAACCGAGAATGCCGCTAAACAAGAAGAAAAAGAGATTGAACAGGATGCGCCGAAACTGCTGACCATTCGCCGCCGTGACAAGGTGTTCAATTATCAAAGCGGATTTTGGGTGGATAGCTCCTACAAGCCTGAAATGGCCTGGCGAGTGACAAAGGTGGTTCTGGACAGCGAAGATTACAAACAGCTTTTGGCTGCGGAACCTTTGCTCAAAGAATATTTCGCGCACGGACAGGCAATCGTGGTCTGGAAAGACAAGATTTATAAAGTGGTGGCGAAATAGATAAACGCCAATCAGTAAGAGAAACAGCCGGAAATCTGAAAGGGTTTCCGGCTGTTTCTGTTTATGCCGTTTCTTTTCATCGGGCGGGCAAGCCCCTATAATCCACACGCCTGTCAAAGCAATCATCACGCAATCGAAGTTCAACTTATTTTCAAGGAGCAAGTCCGTGAAGCGATTCGCCGCTTTAATTTTATTTGCCGTTTTGATGCCGGGTCTGTCGGTGCCCGGTTCCAGGGCGCAACAGGTTCAGGTGTCGTCGAAACTCAATCCCCAAATCGAAAAGATCATCAGCGAAATTTCCGCCCAAAATATCGAAGCCAGTATTCGCAAACTGGTCAGCTTTGGTACGCGCCATACGATGTCTTCGCAGGATGACCCGAATCGCGGAATTGGCGCAGCTCGGCGCTGGATCAAAGCGGAAATGGATCGGTACAGTCAGGAATCCGGCGGACGGTTGATCGTCACCGAAGACGAATTCATGCAACCGGCAGGCGGACGCATTACCAAAGAAACCAAACTCGTCAATATCGTGGCGACGTTACCGGGCACGCAACCCGAATCGAAAGACCGCCTTTACGTGGTCAGCGGACATTACGATTCTTGCGTCTGTTCCCAGAGCATGACCGATGCCGAAAGCGATGCGCCCGGAGCCAGTGACGACGCTTCAGGGACGGCGGCAGTGATGGAAATGGCGCGCGTGATGTCGAAATATCAATTCGACGCCACCATCGTCTTTATGACTGTTCCCGGCGAAGAGCAGGGCTTGCTGGGCGCGCATCACTGGGCGGAAGAAGCCAAAAAGAAAGGCTTGAACATCGCCGCGATGTTCACCAACGACATTATCGGCAACACGCTTGGCGGCAACGGCGTCCGTGACAACCGGCGAGTTCGCGTCTTTTCCGAAGGCGTGCCGACGACCGAAACCGAAGCCGAAGCGCGCGCCCGCCAATCGGTTGGTGGTGAAAACGACGGGCCTTCGCGGCAACTGGCGCGCTACATCAAAGAAGTCGGCGAACGGTATCTGAACAATTTTGAAGTGACACTGATCTTTCGACGTGACCGGTACGGACGCGGCGGCGATCACAACGCGTTTGTGCAGCGTGGTTTTCCGGCAGTGCGATTCACTGAACCGAACGAAGATTTCAGTCGCCAGCATCAACGAGTCCGTGAAGAAAACGGTATCAAATACGGCGATGTGTTCGAGATGGCTGACCCGGCTTATGTCGCGCAAGTCGCGCGCATCAATGCCGCCGCAATGGCGAGCATGGCGCTGGCTCCCGCTCCGCCCAGCGGCGTGCGATTCAAAACCGGGCGTCAGGAATACGACACGACCGTTGCCTGGGATCCGAACAAGGAGCCAGACATTGCCGGGTATCGCATCCTTTGGCGCGAAACGTATCAACCGTTCTGGCATCGCAGTATCGAAGTCGGCAATCTCGCTGAATACGTCATGAAGAGTTTGTCCAAAGACGATTATTTTTTTGCCGTCCAGGCCGTTGATAAAGACGGCAACGCCAGCGTGCCTTCATTTCCAAGATCAGGGCAGGGCAGGCGATAAATTTTTGCAGTAGCCATTATTCCGTAGTTCCTCAAACACGCGCCGCCGAACCGGCAAGCGTTGGTTGTCCGAAGCGCGTGTCCCGTTAACCGGAAGTTGCTTCACGAAGGAGAAATTTTATGGATGCTACTGGTTTGTTGGTCTTTTTGCTGGTCGGAGCCGCGGCGGGGTGGATTGCTGGCAATCTGATGCGCGGCGGCGGATTTGGATTGGTTGGCAATATCGTCGTGGGAATCATCGGAGCTTTTTTGGGAAGCTGGTTGCTTGGCCTGCTGAAAATTTCAATCGGCACAGGGTTGCTGAATGCCTTGGTTACGTCGGTCATCGGAGCGGTCGTTTTGCTCTTTTTGGTCGGCTTGCTGAAGAAAGCTTGAATTGAAAGTTCCCGGTCGTCCGTTTCCGGTTTCCTGTGTGTGATGATCTTGGAAACTGGAAACCGGCGACTGGAAACTGAAAACTGGAGATTTATGCAGTACCGAAAAATTTGTCTGTTAATTTGTTTGCTGGCGGTTTGCGCGGCGACGGCGTTGGCTCAGCAATCGTCGAAGCCGAAACGTCCGGTCAAAAATCCTCCGCAATATCCGAACATCATTGATCTGGACAACAAGGATGCGAAACCGGAGGCGAAGAAACCGGCCAATGCCGACAACGCCGAAGCGCAACAAGCCGCCTCGGTTCAGGTGCAGGCGGATGCGCTGACCAAAGCCTTTACGATCATCGCCGAAGAATTGAAATCGCTGTCCCAGGAAGTCAAAGCCCTGAACGTGCGGCAGCAGTTGGAAATCGAATTTCTGCGGATGAATCGCGTCGAACAACGCATCGCCACTTACGAAAACTCCTTGCGTCCGATCCGCGAACGCATTGCCGCGCTGGAAGCCGAAGACCAGACTTTGCAGCAATTGATGACGCGCGAATCCTTGCTGGCGCAAACGGCCAACATTGGCACGTTCAACCGCGACGCGACAATGGCGCAAATTCGGTATCAGCACGAAGCGCGGCTGAATCAGGTGCGCGCCGAAGTCGAACGATTGCGCGGGCTGGAAGCCAGTCAGGTGCAATCGCTGGAGATTTATCAGAAGCTGAGCGACGAAATCGAAAAGAAGATTCAGCAGGCGGAAGACAAATTGCGGCAGTTTGAAACCAGCAAAGCTCCAACGACAGAGCAAACTGCCAAACCCGAATCCAATCAACCCAACTCACATCAGGAGAAATAATGAGCAACGAACAAAACCAAAAAGATTTTTTTGGGCGCAGAGAGTTCATCCGAACCACGGCGATTGCCGGATTGACCGCGCCGCTACTTGCTGAAGAAGCGTTGGCCGCTCAGCAGTCGGCCAAGCCAATGGGCAAAGCTCGGCCGGTGGTGATTTCCAGCGCCAACATCAATCGCGGCGCGGACGGCAAAGTCTGGAATGGCGGTATGGATTGCGTCAGCAAGGCCATGGAAATTTTGAAACGTGGCGGCGACACGCTGGAAGCGGTGGTCGCGGGCGTGAACATTGTCGAAAGCGATCCTCGCGACAATTCGGTCGGTTATGGCGGATTGCCGAACGCTGAAGGAGATGTCGAACTGGATTCTTGCTGCATGCACGGCCCTTCGCGCCGAGCCGGTTCGGTCGCCAGTTTGCGTTACATCAAAAATCCGGCTTCGGTGGCCAAACTCGTGCTGGAACGAACCGATCACATCATGCTGGTCGGCGAAGGAGCGCTGCGATTTGCGCTGGCGCACGGCTTTAAGAAAGAAGATTTGTTGACCGAAGATTCGCGCAAAATTTGGTTGAAGTGGAAAGAAGAGATGAGCGACAACGACGCTTGGGGACCCAGCCCAAATCATCCGAAACCGGCTTCGGCGTCGAGCAAGAAAATTGCCGGTTTGTTGAATACTCCGGCGGATGTTGCCTTCAACGAATGGGCGATGGATGTCATTCGCCGTCGTCCGACGGGAACGATCAACTGTCTGGCGGTAGATGCCAACGGCGATATTTCCGGCGTCACGACGACTTCCGGTTTGGCGTGGAAAATTCCCGGTCGCGTGGGTGATTCGCCGATCATCGGCGCGGGCTTGTATGTGGACAACGAAGTCGGCGCAGCGGGTTCGACCGGGCGCGGCGAAGAAAACATTTACATCTGCGGTGGTCACACGATTGTCGAAAACATGCGGCGCGGAATGAATCCGACCGATGCCGCGCTGGACGTGCTCAAACGCATTTCGCACCGATACGGCGACAACCCGACGGAACTGGCGAAGTTCAACATCACGTTTTATGCCGTCAACAAA
>JAEUQP010000752.1 GCA_016789645.1 Acidobacteriota bacterium
TTCCGCCCGTTTGGCGACGACAAAACCGTCGTGCGCGGAGGTGTCGGCGCTTACAACGGAACCTTGCTTGGCAGCATTTACTTCTCGCTGACCGGAACCTTGCAATCCGACGTGCGCGAATTTACCAACCTGAGCCAACAAGGCCGCCCGCTGTATCAATGGCCTGCCATTCAATCCGGCGGAACGGGCATCAACGCCGGACAATTGGGAACGGCTTCATTCCGCACGGCCAACGACATCAATTACAAAGACCCGTATTCGGTGCAATGGAATCTGTCTGTGGATCGTTATGTGGGCTTTGGCGTGGGCGTGCGCGTTTCGTACATCGGCATGAAAACCACACAGTTGGCTTGGGCGCCCGATCTGAACCAGATGACGAATTCGACGCAATTTGCGATCAATCGTCCGCTGAGCGACCGTCCGTTTCCGAACTGGGGCATCGTCTTCACGCGCACGGCGGGAGCCACCGCGTATTACAACGCGATGCAGGTCGAAGCGAACAAGCGTTTTTCCAATGGGCTGACGTTCAATTCGACGTACACCTGGGCGAAGAGCCTGGCTGACAACCTGGGGCCGAACGCGACTGGCTTTATCGGCGAAACCGGTGGTGGACGCGCGGCTGATCTTTACAATCGTCAGGCCGAATACGGTAACGATTACGCCACGCGGCGGCATCGTTCGATTTCGACGGTGGTTTATGAATTGCCTTTTGGCAAAGGTCGTCCGTTTGCCAAATCCGTTCATCCGGTGGCGAACGCCATCATCGGCGGCTGGCAAATGAGCGCGATTTTCCTGGCGCAAACCGGACCGTTCCTGACTCCATTTTTGGGCAGCAACGTCGTGGATCCGTCGGGCAGTGGTTCGGGGCTGTCGCGCAACCAGCACCCGGATCGCATCGGCAACGGCAATCTTTCGAACCCGACGCGCGACCTGTGGTTCGACGTGAACGCTTTTGTTTGTCCGGGACTTAGCACTCGCGTGGCGGCGCAATGTCGCATTGGCATCAACCCGGCGCGCGATGCCGCTCCGATTGGCCGCTTTGGCAATGCGGGCGTCGGCATTCTCACCGGCCCGGGCACGATCAATCTTTCGCTCGGTTTGAACAAAGCGTTCCAACTGACCGAAAGGATCAAGCTGGAAGCCGGTGCGTCGTTCACCAATGTCGAAAACCGCGTCAACCTGGCTGACCCGCAAATGAATGTCATCAGCACGGCCTTCGGGCGCATCACCAGCGCGCGCAGTTCCGAACTGGGCGGCAGTCGCACGGGACAAGTTTCCATGCGGTTGAGTTTCTAAGCTGACCTCATAAAACAAACCACGAAGCGACACGAAGAAACACGAAGCGGCAATGCCAGTCTTCGTGAATCTTCGTGTTCTTCGTGGATTTTGATTCTTTGATCTAATGAATTCTCACTCCCACCACGACGCAAAAGAAGACGCACAAGATTTAAGCAAACTCGGATACGCGCAGGAATTGTTCCGCACGATGGGCGGCTTTTCCAACTTCGCCATTTCGTTTTCGATCATCTCGATCCTGACCGGAGCCGTGACGCTGTACGGCCACGGATTGAAAATGGGCGGTCCGGCGCAAATGGCATTGGGCTGGCCGCTGGTCACGTTCTTTACGCTGGCGGTGGTGTGCAGCATGGCGGAACTGGCGTCAGCGCTGCCGACTTCCGGTGCGATGTATCACTGGTCGTGCAAGCTTGGCGGAAAAGGCTGGGGATGGTTTACCGCCTGGTTCAATATTGTCGGCCAAATCGCCGCCATTGCCGGCATTGATTACGGCTGCGCGACGTTTGTGACTCCGCTGCTTGGCCTGGAATCCACGACAAACAATCTGTTGCTGGTGTATGGGGCAATCTTGTTGTCGCACGCACTGATCAATCATTTCGGCATTCGACTGGTTTCGTGGCTGAACGATTTCAGCGTCACGGTTCACATCATCGGTGTCATTGTCATCGTCGGCGCGTTGTTGCTCTTTGCGCCGAAACAACCCGCCAGCTTTTTCTTTGCCCGCATTACCAGCAACGAAAACGGCTGGTCGTATTGGTGGGCGTTTGTCATCGGATTGTTGCAGGCGATGTGGACGTTCACGGGCTACGACGCTTCGGCCAGCGTGTCCGAAGAAACCGTTGACCCGCGCCGTCGCGCGCCGTGGGGAATGGTCATGGCGGTCGTGGTTTCCAGCATAGTCGGGTATTTGTTGTTGATTGCGTTGACGCTTTCGATCAAAGACATTCCATCGGTGCTGGGCAATCCGCCCGAAGTCGTCGCCATTCTGGTGGGCGCGTTGGGCGAACGGGCGGGCAGCGCGTTTTCGGCTCTGGCGGCAATGGCCATGTGGTTTTGCGGGTTGTCGGCGGTGACGTGGTCGTCACGCGTGATCTATGCCTTTGCCCGGGACGAAGGCATGCCGGTTTCCAACGTCTGGCGCCACGTCAGCCCCAAACACCTGACCCCGGCTCCGGCCATTTGGTTTTGTGCAATCGCGGCATTTCTGGCGGCGGTCTACAGCGGAGCTTATGCCGTGGTCACTGCCATCAGCACGATTGGTTTGTACATTTCCTACATTCTGCCGGTCTGGTTGCACTGGCGCAGTGGGTCGAAGCTGGAACGAGGCCCCTGGCATCTGGGCGCATACAGTCGCGCGTTGAATGTCTTGGCCATTTTGTGGGTGATGTTTCTGTGCGTCATTCTGTGTTTGGCGGATGCGCGCACCTGGAAATCAATTCTCGTCGTGACGGTTGCGCTGGCGTTGTGGTACGGCTTGCGCGAACGAATTCGATTCAAAGGCCCGGACTGGGCAAACCAATAAAGGGGAAATCATGATGTTCCGATCTCGTGCATTCGTTGCGTTTGTTTTCGCAACTCTGGCAATCATTGTCGGTGTTTTTCCAAACCAGGCAGCCCAAGAGAAAAAACTGAATTGGTACAAAGGCAACACGCACACGCACACCGTCAACAGCGATGGCGATTCGACGCCGGATGAAGTCGTTCGCTGGTATCGGGAACACAAGTACAACTTTTTGGTCTTGTCCGATCA
>JAEUQP010000771.1 GCA_016789645.1 Acidobacteriota bacterium
CGATCAAAACCGCATCGTTCCCGCCACCGGAGACATTTCCGGCGTCAAGGCGCTGAAATCCATTGGCGATTACCTGAAGGAAATCAACGAAAAAGTCTCGGCGTTTTATGTTTCCAACGTGGAGTTTTATCTGTTCCGGCAAGATACGATGGGGCGTTTTGTCGAAAATCTGAAATCGCTGCCGATTGACGCCAACAGCACAATGATTCGCAGCTATTTCAATTACGCGTATTACACCAACGTCCATCCGCAAACGGTGGACAATCATTTCAGCGTGCAGTTGCTGCAACCGATTCAAGTCCTCATCCGCAGCTTCGATTCCGGCGAAATCAGCGATTATTACCAATTGACGACGCGCGGCAGCGTGGAGTTGATTCCTTAGCTTTTCCCACATCGTTGAGTTGACGGAGTGTAGGCTGAGAATACGGAACAAACGGAAATAACTGAAAAGACGGAAAGGGAAATCCAGTTTCCGTTTGTTTCGTTATTTCCGTTTGTTCCGTATTGTTCTGAATGGATTCTGTGCAACGCCATTTCGACGAAGGATCGGCATCAATCTTCAGCCAAAAACTTCTTTGTTTCCGCCAAAAACAAATCCAGTTGATCGTGATGCACCCAGTGGCCTGCGCCTGCGACTTTGACCAGCCGATGGTTTTTGATCGGTTTGGCGCGCCCATCGTTTTCGGGATCCGGCGCCCAGCTTTCCATTCCCCAGAACAACAACACGGGGCAAGTGATCTGGCTGTAAATGTCCTGAATGTCGGCCAGATTGTGTCCGAAGGGCGGAAACGGTCGCGCGAAGTTGTCGAACTTCCAACTGAGCGATCCGTCCGAATTCCAGTTCGTTCCATGCAGCGTCAAATGGCGCGCGACTTCGTCGGAAAGATGCGGATTGGCCTCTTTCATGCGATTCACGGCGGAATCCAGGTCGGGATAGCTGCGCGCTTCGCGTTTTTCGATCTTGCGAATTTCTTCGATCCAACGGCGCATCCGTTTTGATGCCGGATCATAAACTTTGTGAGTCGGAGGCGGCCCCAGACCTTCAATCGAAACCAGCTTTTTGACTTTTTCGGGAAACAAGCCTGTGAACAGCGTCGAAATGACTCCGCCCAGACTGTGGCCAATCAGGTAAATCGGTTCGGCGGAATTGTGGGTAGTGTTGATGACATCCACCAGCGCGGACAAATCCAGAATGTGTTCGGCGACGGTGTACAAGGCTCCGGGGGCGTGTTGGCTGTTTCCGTGTCCGCGCAGATCGTGCGCGTACACATGAAAATCGCCGCACAGTTCACGCGCCACCCAATCCCAGTTTCGCGCGTGATCCAACCCGCCGTGAACCAGAATCATCGTCGGTTTGCCCGCCGTGCCCCAATCCCAGAGCTGCAGTTTCAATCGGTGAGAATAAAAGAAATGTGAAATCGGTTCGGCTACTGTTTTCAACGTGGGGTAATCCTCCTTCGCTGCTATGCTAGCCCGGCAGTTTGAAATCAGCAAAGTCGAATTTCCTGAGTCTTTGAACTGGCTGAGGTAAAAAAGCGGCTGAGGAAGGAATCTCGAAATAGCGCCGCGAACGTGAGTGAAAACGTGTCAGTGGGCTTCCCCCGTTACCCTCCGACGCCCGGTCGCTTTCACTCGCGATCGCAACGCCGAACCATTAGCGGCGGACGCGAATCAATCGCCGCTGCCGGTTGAAGTCGTTATTGCGTCTTCACCCCTACATGCGAAAAACGCCGGGGAAACCTCTAACGCCGATGAAGATTTTTTTTCAGGCTGGGCGTTATAATCCGCGCCGCTCATGACAAACCCATCCGAACAACCCAACGTGACGCAATTGTTGCTGGCCTGGAACAGCGGCGACGAAACCGCTCGCGATGAATTGTTGCCGCTGGTGTATCAGGAATTGCATCCGGTTTGGAAAAACTGAATCGAATAGAGATGGCCAAAAGAGCCGATTGTTATGATTGAAAAGAACGAAACTCACCATCCGGACACGATTGAGCAAGTCGAAGAATTTCACTTGCTCGATCCGCGCGCAATCAAGTTGTGGAGAACGAGGTCTCTGGCCAGCTTTGGCATCTTCATTCTGGTGATGCTGGCGGTGGCGGTCAGTCTGGGGATTGCCGTTCCGGTGACGCGAACCTGGCTGGCGCTTGGCTGGGGAGCGTTGACGATGATTTATCTGTGGTTCAGTTTCTGGTTCCCGCCTCGGTATTACCGGTCGTGGCGTTGGCGAATTGACGCCAGAGTGCTGGAGTTGCGGCACGGGCGATTGATTGAACGCATGCGACTGATTCCACTGGCGCGATTGCAGCACGTGGATTTGAAGCGTGGCCCCCTGGAACGCATGTTTGGCCTGGCTTCACTGGTCATTCACACTGCCGGAACGCACGCCGCCTTGACGACGATTCCCGGATTGGAAGCCGAAGTCGCGATACGGTTGCGCGATCATCTGGTCGAGATCGGAGGCGACGATGCCGTTTGAAGATTTCACTCCGCCCCAGGCGCTGGAAAAGTTGGGACAGGGAATCAAGGTGTTTGAAGGCCGGTTGCACCCGCTGACGCTGATTATCAGTTTGCTGAAATACGGGCGGGCGCTGGTTCCTGCGTTGGCGCTGGTTTTGTTCGGCAATCGTTGGGCTGGAGCGCCGCTGTTGTTTTTTACGGTGATTGGGTTGGCGGCGACATTCATCAAATATTTTTCCTTCAAGTATCGAATCGAAAACAACGAATTGATTACGCAAGAAGGGCTGATCGAAAAACGACAACGCCATATTCCGCTTGAGCGAATTCAGGAAATCACCATCGAACAAGGAGTGTTGCATCGAATTCTGGGAGTCGTGGATGCCAAAGTCGAAACCGGCAGCGGGGGCGGCGCCGAAGCGAGTTTGTCGGTTCTGTCGCGCGCCGAAGCCGACAAATTTCGCCAGATGGTGTTTGCGCACGCGGCGGCGATTCGCGCCGGAAAAACTTCGACAGACGAGACGACCCCGAATGACGCGGTTGCTGTGGAACCCGAAACGGTTGTCATTCGCCGTCTGGCCATCAGGGAATTGGTGGTTGCCGGGCTGACGTCGAATCATTTGTTGTCGGCGCTGGCTCTGGCCGGAGCGGTTTGGAACTTCGCGGATGATTTATTGCCCGATGCAATTTACGCCAAAACCGGGAGGCTGATTTCGCGGGAAGCGAAGCATCTGGCCGATCAGGGAATCGAATGGGCGATTGCCGTTTCGGTTGCTGGCATTGTGGCCATTGCGTTGATCGGAATCATTTTTTCAGTCATCGGTTCGGTCGTGTTGTTTTACGGGTTCACGTTTTCGCGGCGAGGCGACGATTTGCAACGTCGGTACGGATTGCTGACGCGGCGGTCGTCGAGTTTGCCGCGTCGCAGAATTCAGGTACTGGAAATCGAGGAAAAAGCCTTGCGCCGACTGTTCGGCTGGGCGACGCTGCGAGCCGATACTTCCGGGCGCGGGCGCGAATCCAGCGACGACAATAAAGGCCGTGACGTGCTGTTGCCCATTGTGCCTGTGCGCGACGTGGATGAACTGTTGCCAGGAATTTTTCCCGATGTGAGTTTTGCCGAAACCGATTGGCGACGCGTTTCTTCGCGGGCGGTGTTGCGCGAAACCGTCGAAATCTCCGTCATTTGTCTGGTCATTGCCGCTGCGTTGTTTTTCTGGAGCAGAAGCTGGTGGGCGTTGTTACCGCTGGTTCTGATTCCGTTGGCATATTGGCTGTTTGGATTGAGCTATCGGCAGCTCGGTTATGCGTTGAGCAACGCCTATTTGCGAACGCGACGTGGCTGGCTGGGGCGTTCCACCCACATTGTTCCGATCAGCAAAATTCAAGCGGTCGAGGTTCATCAATCGCCGTTTGACCGTTGGTGGGGAATGGCGACTTTGACGGTGGATACCGCCGGACAAGCTTTCACCGGAGGTGGCCCGCAAATCAGCAATCTGCCCGTTCTGGAAGCGCGCGAGCTGGCCACTGTGCTGGCTCAACGCGCCTCCGTTACCCGATACAAGTGGTGATCCCCCGACTTCCCATTCCACGACGCTCCAGAGCATAATCGCGCCCGGCAAGGAGGTTTCCGACAATGGCTACGCCACAATCAAAACTGGACGTTCGTTTAACTGAAGAAGAGTATCTGGCGATGGAACGCTCTTCGGATGAGAAGCACGAATATCTGGACGGCTATACTTACGCGATGGCGGGCGAAATGCCTGCTCACGGTAAGATCAGTGTCAATCTGGTTGGGGAGTTGTTTGCACAGCTGAAAGGCTCGCAATGTGAATTGTTCACCAAAGACACGAAAATCCGCACTGGCCCTGACCCGAATCCAGGCTGGCCGCCGAAAGGATTATTTTCCTATCCCGATGTGGTGATCGTTTGTGGCGAAGCGAAGTACCACGATCAATACCGCGACGTGCTGCTCAATCCCAAAGTCATCATCGAAGTTCTGTCGGAAGGAACCGCCGGGTTCGATTACAGCGAAAAATTTCGCCGCTACCGCGAATGGCTGCCTTCTCTGGAAGAGTACATTCTGGTTTCGTCCCTGGAAGTGATGATCGAACATTTCCGCAAGCAGCCAAGCGGAGATTGGTTGTTGACGACCACCAGAAATCTGGACGCTTTGCTCAGGCTGGAATCGGTCGGTTGCGAGGTGCGGTTGAGCGACGTTTATGCGCGTGTGAGTTTCGACCTTGACGATTCTGTATTGGCCCAATGACGGGAGCTTTTTTTTCACGTTTCAATCTCTCCATTTTTTCGGAATCAACGTTGTAATTTCAGGATTTGGCGATACGGAATTCCAATAATCCGCCAATCTGGCCGAGGCGTTAATGACCGCCAGCTAAACAGTTAGCTGAAAATTTGCATTTAACACGTTCTTGGAATATCAATTGCCTCGCTTTAGCTGCGTATATTTACGCAATCATCAAAAATTCAGATCAATTCAGGGATTGGTTTTCGGACTCTCGTTTGGAAATTGATAACAGCGGCAAAACGAGATGTTTGTCCGACTGTTTCCAAACCCAGAGTTTGCGAGACACCCTAGCGCAAGCAATTCTGCGCGCGAAACTTATCAGGAGAAATTTCAATGAGACATCAGAACTATTTTGTTCGTGCGCTATTGAGCGTGATGTTGCCAATTATGTTGGCGACCACGAGTTTGGCGCAGGGCACGACTTCGCGTGTCGCCGGCACGGTCACAGACCAGAACGGCGGAGCCGTTTCCGGCGCAACTGTAACATTGAAGAATGAAGCTACCGGCGTTGCCTTTACCACCACAAGTGCAAGCTCCGGCGCTTATGCTTTTGACCTGATTCCAGCCGGAACCTATCAGGTGACGGTTGAGAAATCCGGCTTCAAAAAATTCATCACCACCGGCAACGTCGTGCAGATTAACCAACCCGCGACGATCAACGTGGCGATGCAGGTTGGTGATGTTTCAGCGTCAGTGACTGTGGAAGCTGCCGCCGATGTGGTGCAAACCGGAACCTCAGGAAACATTGGCAGCACGATCAACCAGAAAACGCTGGAAAGTTTGCCGATTGTCGGATTGCGCGGACGTAACCCACTCGATTTGCTGAATTTTCAGCCGGGGTTTGTCAACGGCGCCAACACGGGCGGTGGCAATCACGTGCATGGTTCGCGCGATCGCGCTTTCAACTACACGCTGGATGGAATTGACGTGAATGAAACCAGCGCCGGAGGATCGAACTTCACGCCGTTGCGTATGAACCCGGATTCGTTGCAGGAATTCCAGCTTGTCACTGGCGGGTTTACGGCAGAACTGGGACGCAGCAGCGGCGCACAGGTGACGATGGTCACGCGCTCGGGCACGAATGAGATTCACGGGAACGCCTTTGAGTTTTATCAAACGCCTCGGTTCAACGCGCGAACGTATCCGAGCACGATCAACAACACGCCCAAAGAGCAGTTCGTTCAGCACATCTTCGGCGGCAGCCTGAGCGGCCCGATCATCAAAAACAAACTGTTTTATTTCGCCAATCTGCAAATGCTGCGTTCGTACGACACGGCGTTGGTCACGCGTACGGTTTACACACAATCGGCGCGGAATGGCATCTTTCGTTATGTCGTGGGGCGCGCCAACGCGCCCAACGGTTCCGCGACGGCGGCAGTGGACGCCAATGGGGCCGCGACGTTGCCGGCTTGCAGCGCGACCGTGACGACGCTTTGCATTCGCACGTATGACATTGCCAACAATCCTGCCAACATTTCGCGGGATACCACGCTGATGGCGGCCATCAACGCGCAACCGTTGCCCAACAATTTCAACGTTGGCGATGGGCTCAACACCGCCGGGTTCAACTTCGCTTCGCCGCAGCACGAAAAGCAATATGATTTCGTGACGAAAGTGGATTATGCGATGAATGAACGCAACAATTTTTATGTGCGATATGCGCAAGGAGCGCAGAACAGCTTTGGGGATTCGGCCAATGGCGGTCGCCCGGTTTTCCCGAATTCGCCCAATCTCGTAGACACGTTCCGTGATCCGGTCAATCTGGCGGTGAACTATCGCTGGAACCCGACACCGCGTTTGATCAACGAATTCATTCTGGGACTGAACAAGTTCGCATTCAGCTTTGACACGTCAGAACCTGATCCGGCCTCCAATTACACGTTCCTGACGATTGCGACGGCGAACACCAACTTTGTGCGCAATGCGCGCCGGTTGCGCACGTGGCAATTTGTGGACAACGTAACGCTGGATTTTTCGCCGCACGTGTTCAAAACCGGATTGAATTTCCGCTTTGGCCGTCACATTGACGACCGGTCTTCGGTGGCGGGAATCGGGTTGGAACCGGCGGTCAGCTTTGGCGGTGCGGCAGGTTACACGGCCTTCAATTTGCCAACGGCCGGCGCAACCAGCATCAATGCCGTTGATTTGGGGACGCTGCAAAACGCGATCAACAATCAGTTGGGACGCGTCAATAACGTTTCGCAAGCCTTCGTTTCCGATCCCAACAATCCCAACCAGTTTGCGCCGCGAGGCACGCGCTGGAATTTCACGGCGACTTATCCGGAACTGGATTTTTATGCGCAAGACAACTGGCGTATTCGCCCCAACTTTGTGGTTGATCTGGGCGTGCGTTGGGAAGTGAAGCTCAATCCGCGTTCGGATGGGCGTCCGATTCTGGTGCCGAATCAGCCCTTCACCCTGGGCAATCCGGGAACGAACACGCTCAAATGGCAAGAAGGCAGTTTGTTCGAAAACGATCTGGGAATCATTTTGCCGTCCGTCGGATTCGCCTGGGATCCCTTCAAATCAGGCAAGACTTCGATTCGCGGCAATTACCGTATGGCGTCAGATCGCATTGCTTCGCAATTGTTGGGAGCCAATGTGTTCCAAAACATTCCCGGCAACGCGCTGGGTGCTGTCAACGCGGCTTTTGGACAGGGCGGAGGGTTGTATCGTGATGTTAACCCGGTGATTTCTTCACTGGCGCCTTCGTCAACGCCTGATGCCTTGCGCCAACCTGCGGCGTTTGGGGTGGGTTCGATCAACACCTTCGATCCTGATTTCCAGTTCCCGCAAATCCATTCCTGGTCGTTGAGCTTCCAGAAAGAAATTGCGCGCCGAATGGTGGTTGAGATCAATTATGTCGGCAAACACGGCGTGCATTTGATGGGCGGATACAATGCCAATCAGGTGAACATCAACGCCAAGGTCGCTGGCCAGAGCGAAAGCTTTTTGGATGCCTTCAACGGCATTCGGAACAACACCTCTTATAACAGCCCCTTGATCAACCTGTTGCTGACCGGCAGCGCGTCGAACAACTCTGGCACGGCGCTGTTCCGCACGCTGAATCCGACGGCGCTTTCGCAAGGCAGCGTGGCTTCGCTGGCGCTGGCTGTTTCGCAGCGTTTGTGCGCTTCGGCGAACGTCACGGCGGGCGTTTGTTCCAGCACGAACCTGAATCGTCGGTTGCTGGATGTGAACGGCTTTAGTTCGTTGTTGCAGCCGTTTTCGCAATTCACTGGCGGGCTGAACGTCTTCGACAGCAATGATTATTCGATGTACCACGGCCTGGAATTCATCCTGCGGCGCAATGTGCCGAGCGGAAACTTCCAGATCAGCTATACCCTGTCGCGGTCCATGGACAATCGCTCTTTCGATCCGACCTTTACGACCGTGGCGACCGGAACGGCTCAATCGGCTTCCAGCACTCCCTTCGATAACAACAATCGCCGGTTGAATTACGCGTGGTCGGACTTTGATCGGCGCCACGTTGTGCAGGGCTTTTACCGCTACGAATTGCCGTTCGGCAACGGACGCAAGTGGCTGGCTGGGGCGCATCGCGCAGTGGATGCCGCAATTGGCGGCTGGCAACTTGCGGGCACGTTGCAGATTCAATCGGGACGCCCCTTCACGGTGTATTCCGGTTTGAACACCTTCAGCAACGTGGTCGGGTCGCTGGCAGATTGCAATGGCTGTTCGCGCAAAGAAGGCAAGCTCATTCTGGAAACCGGACGTAATTTCTGGTTCGATGCGGCCTCTCGCGCAAAATTCACCCAGCCGGCTCCGGGTTCCATTGGTAACACAAAACGGAATTTCTTCATTGGCCCGGTCACCTTCCTGACGGGGGCTTCGCTGAGCAAGAACTTCCGGTTCACCGAACGGTTCAATTTCGACCTTCGTGTGGATGCCACGAACCTGACGAATACGCCTGCGTTTGCCGCGCCGACGGCTGTCTTGACGTCCACGATTTTTGGACGCATCAACGACAGCGTCACCAGCGCCGAACGCCGGATTCAGATTTCAGGCAAACTCAATTTCTAAGCACCTGGAATCTGGCTTAATCGCAAAAAACGACCGAGGGATGAGACGGGTAACCCTGTTTCATCCCTCGGTCGTTTTGACGGGGCGCTTTGGGCCTGAACAGCAGTGGAAAATTCTTGAACCGTAACCTCATTTCGGGCGTTGAGATGCCGTTGACTGTTCTGGTATATTCCCCCTGCCGATGATCGTATCCCCGCATCCCCGACTTTATCGGCCTCCAATTCAAGATCGAAATTTAGGACTTCCATCGTTGCCCAAAACGAAGTAGAGGGCTACCTCACTATTTATCTAAGGTAGGGCAAAGTGAAATACGCGAAAGTAAAATCGGGAAAGGTGCCGCCCGTTTGCTTGGCGCTGTTGGTGTTGGGTTTCTGGTTGATGCCGTGTGCAGTGCAGGCCGTTGCCGGAGACTATGCCGTGCAAATCGCCGCTGTGCGATCTCAAGCTTGTGCTGACGAACTACGGTTTGGATTGCACGCCAGAGGGTTGGACGCTTATTGGGTCCGAATTGTTTTGCCGCAACACGGAGTGTTTTACCGTGTTCGGCTAGGCAAATTTCCATCGCTCGAAACAGCCTATTCGTATGCTGAAAGTTTGCTGGATTCGGGAATGTTGGAATCGTACGCCATCACGACTTATGAAAAGCCGAACAGCGTCCCGCTCAAAGACACCACGCAAGCTTCCATGGAAGTGCAGGAATACGTCCAGCAACGTCCGACGCCCCGAGAAACCAGCGAATTATTAGCCGCCATCGGCGCTCGCCAATGGTGGTTGCCCGGCAATCGAAATTTGTTTGCCACCACGCCGAAATTGCCGCCCGCAAACGCAGGCATGACTTCGCGCGAAGTGTTGGTGTATGCGCTCAGCCGTCACGAATGGCGATTGAGCCTCGACATGAGCGTGTTGTTTGTTCGTGCGCCAGTGGTGGCTTCCAGCACAGACATCGTCGTCAATGCGACTTCACCACGCGCTGAAGCCGCCTCTGCGCCGAAAGCCCTGGCTTCAACTGTCAACGAGACAGCCGTCAACACCAATCAACCAGTCACCGTTCCGGGAACGACCGCCGAACTCATCAAGGCTGCTCCCGTCGGAGTCAATGTTCCGGCGGAACGAACATTTACGCCCGCGAATTCACCGCTCACTCCGCCGCCGTCGCCATCCGCTGCTCCGTCATCCATTGCGGTAGCTCCGAATACGGCTCCGGCCTCGAACAACGCCTTCAGTGATTCGCGCTCGGCGTCGCCAGGGATCGGTCGCGGAACTACGACCAGCGCACCCAGACCAACCAGTTATGGCCGATTCAATCCGCCACGATTGCAAGCGTCGGCGGAAATGCGAAACGGCCAATTGGTGATGAAGATTCGCAATCTGGATGCAGACCGGCCTTTCACCGGAACGGCCAAAGTGACGATCAGCGATGATCGCAAGAGCAACGATCTGGCTCCGATGAAACTTGACGTGAATCCGGAGGACGAAATTCTGGTTCCGATCAATGAGACGGTCGTTAACGGAAACGACTGGATGTTGATGGTTTACGATGACCGAGGCGCGTTGCGCATGATTCGCGGCCAGACGATTGGGCCCAAACCTGTGCCTGCCGCGCAACAAGCACAAGCGAATTCGCAATCCTCCGGCCAGTCTGAACTCAACCCGCCGTCTTATGTGACAGGGGTTTTTGATGCGACCAATGCCGCAGGGCAAATACCGACTGTCGGAACCGTGCCGGGCGCAGACCAGTCCCGGTCGTCCAATCCGAATGTTGCCGCGCCGAGCGAGTCCGGTTCGGATTCGAACAGACCGGCGGCTGACCCGACGGCTCCAATGCAATTGACGATCACGCCGCGTTTGATTGCTGTGACGACCGAAAACGTCACGCTGGAATTTGAAATCGCTTCGCCCCAACCGCTGCAATACATTTCGCTGACATTGGCGGCAGGGGAACACCGCGATACGCGTCAGGCGCTGATGTCCACCACGCGCGGGCGAGTTCCGTTCCTGGTTCCCGCCACGCAAGCCCAGGGAGTGTTTTTGTATGAAATCAAAGACGAAGCCGGGCGTGTGCTGGCCGGGGGCACAGGCGATTTTCGACAATTAGCGGGCAGATAACCCCCAGCCCAAAAAACAAACCGATCCTTGTTGATTTGCGTCAGCAAGGATCGGTTTGTTTTTTGAAAATCAGCCAAAAACAAAGCTCAAGCTACAGAAATTTTTCCAACAGTTCGAATTGCAATCCTGCAACCCGCGGAATGCCTGCTGCCAGATCATCCGGGAAAGGAAGTACTTCGCCCGTTCGCCTGTATCCACGCCGTTGATAAAACGCGATCAATTCCGGTCGGAGCGTAATGACCGACATGATGATTTTTCGACTGCCCCAGCTTTCTTGCGCGGAGCGTTCTGCCGTTTGCAGAAACAGCTTGCCAATGCCGTTGCCTTGCAAATCAGGTCGAATGACAAACATTCCCAGATACGCCGCATCGTCTTTTTGCTGAAGCAGGACGGAGCCGATGACTTCGTCGTTTTGCTGACACAACAGAATCATCGAGTGTTCATCCTGAATCAGGCTACGGATTTCCTGTTCATCGGTACGTTGGCCGTCCAGCAAATCCGCTTCGGTCGTCCACCCCGCTCTGCTGGACTCACCGCGATAGGCAGAATTCACAAGCGCAGCCAGAAACGCCGCTTCATCCAAACGGGCTTTGCGGAAAGAAAATTGTGGTTCCGAGTTCATGGCGCAAGTGTAAAGCAGGTTGAAAACTTGCTCTACCAATTTTGCGCGCCCAATTGAAGAAGCGTTCTCACCACGCCTTTGGTCAATTCAGCCGATTTTCCATCGCCAATTTGTGGATTCGATCATCCAGTTGTTTTTGGAGAGCGCTTCGTTCCGCAAACAGCTTTTTTTCCTCCGCGCGCAATCGTTCAAGCTGGTCTTCGCCCTGCGCAATTTTGCTGACGTAACGCTGCACCAGTTGTTTTTCTTCCTCGCTTTTGCCCATCGCTTTCAGGTTTTCGCGCATGCGATCCTGATCGCGCGTGATGCCTGTAATTTCCAATTGCTTTTCCGACGCCTGGCGATTCAGCGCCGAAATCTGCATCTTCAACTCGACCACACTTTCCAACGCCTGCTTCATTTGGGAGGTGAGGTAATTTGCCTTGACGTAAATTTCGATGTCGTTGGTGGTCACATTCGAAATGGCAAAGGTCGTCGTTTCCGGCAACTCTTCGGTCACGCTCAACTGTGTCGAAGTGTTCGGCGGCACAGAGACTTTGAAGCGATAAAAGTTGTCGGTCGTTTCCGCCGGTTTGACGGTTTTGACCAATTGCCATTTGGAGTTTTTGTCATAGGCATGTTCGACGTAAACCGTCTTGGCTCGGTCGGTCAGATTGGTCAACGTGTAAGTCGTCGCTTTGGATTGTTTGTAATGCACGCGCAGTTCGCCGTTGATGAACTGCGTCATCGTTGCGCGTTCGTTGGCTTCGTCTTCCTTGACGCTGACGCGGCAACCCAGATCAACGGCGTATGTGATGAACCGTTTTTCGTTGGGTTTGATGCGCGCGGTCAGCGCTTCTCCGGCGTACGTGTTGTTTTC
>JAEUQP010000773.1 GCA_016789645.1 Acidobacteriota bacterium
GCTCCCGCTTCGCTGGGAGAGCGCGAAGCGTTGACAGTCAGGCTTCATCGCGGAGAAACAGTCTTTGCCAGCAAGACGCTGCACCCAGGCGACCCGGATTTGTACACGCTGTTCCGCGGAGCAACTGGCAACGATCTGGTTCTGGAGATCGCTTCAACCACCAATGCTCCGACTGAAGTAACCGTTTCCGTTGTGGGGTGGCCGCGAGAAGCTTCCGCCAAGGCCACTGTCGAAGCGGAACCCAACGACAGTTGGCGCGAAGCTAACGAATTTCAGCTTGGTCAGACGGTTTGGGCTACGGCAGACGACAAGCCATACATTTTGCCGCTCGGCGCAAAAACCGAAAAAGTTCGCCAACCATATCGCGATACGCCCGCGCCCGATTACGCCAGCGGCGACGTCATGCCCGAAGGTGGCATTGACTGGTTCAAATTCAGCTATGATGGCGACCAGCCGAAACTCGTCCATTTTGAACTGGATTTACCCGAACGCGACAATCTGCCTGTGGATGTTTCGATCTTCAAAGTCGTCAACGGCGAAGCCAAAGTCTACGAAGAAGGCATGGACCCGGTCAGTCCGCCGCATGAAATTCAGGCGCTGCCGGGAAACAAATTCACTGTGCGCACGATCACGCGCGGCGAATACTTTGTTCGTGTAGACGCCAACCACGTGCTTTATCAACTGCGAACTTCGGTTTATGACGCTCCGCCTTTTTCCGATCCGCGCGCGGCGATTCGCGCCGGAATGGATTACATCGTCAGCGCAGGAGACAGTTGGCACGCCAATACGCCTCGGCACGGAGGAATCGTCAATCGTGTTTCCAACACTCACGTTGAAACGCAATTGTGCATCGCCTGTCACGCGACTCACTTTTCGACGCGCGCAGAATTGACCGCCAAACAAAACGGATATGAAGTCACCAAACGACCATCGCTGGAATTTTTGACCGAACGACTGGCCAACAATCCGCGCCCGTTTTATGGCTTTCCTGAAGCCAGTTGGACGCGCGTGATCAGCGCTTCAGCCAATGTGATGAGCCGGTTGGCTTCGCTGGTCAACATTCACGAAACGGAATTCAAACTGCCGCACAACATCGCTTTGCTGCGCGGCGTCGCCAACTACCTGCAGATTTATTACAAAGGCCGCACGCAACTGCCGCCCGATGAAACCAACGGCAACACGCCGATTGTCAGCACATACGAAGTCGCCTGGTATAGCTGGCGCGTGTTCGATCAACTGGTGAAATTGGACGGAGCCGCTGCGTCAGACATCGAATACCGCGACCGCATTCGTTCGCTGATCGAACAGGATGCACATAAAAATCTGATTGATCTTTGTTATCAAACCATCGCACTGGCCGAAATTGATCGCAAGGTTTACGCCGACAAGATCAGGCGCAACGCCGAGCGCATTCTTTCGCTTCAGCGAGAAGACGGCCAATGGTCAATGCTGTTTGAACCGGCAAGCGCCGCAGTTGAATTTCAAACTTACCATTGCCTGTACACGCTGGCGCGAGCCGGTTACTCGCCGGAGAATCCGCAAGTCGCCAAGTCGCTCAAGTTTTTGCTCAGTCGCCAACAATCGTTCGGAGGCTGGCTTGATCCGCGTCAGACGTATGAAAACTTCCGCACGCCATTTCGGGAAACTCAATTTGCGGTGATGGCATTGAGCGAATTTTACAAAGGCAATGCCAAACGCGGCTGGCAGGTTGGTGTCGAATCGTTGCCTGCAAAGTTGGCTGATGCAAATTCACTGTTGCGGTTGCACCAGATTGATAACGTCTGGGATAAACCCGGCAGTTCGTTGATGAATGATTTAATTGCCAATTTGCAGAGCGTCGAACCGATGCTGCGCGCGGCAGCGGCTGTGGCTCTGGGGCGAGTTGGCGATGAGCGCTCGATCGCGTCGCTGAGCAAGTTGCTCGGCGATGAAAGCAAGATGGTGCAGATTGTTTCGGCGCAGGCGATTCGGCGAATTGCGACAAAGCATGTAGTCCCGCCTTCAGGCGGCAGTATTGGCAAGCTGAACCAGCCGCCTGAAGGCGGAACTACGAACGCGACTGCAAACGCGATCCTCGCCTGCCTGAACAGTAAAAACGAACGCACCCGCTGGGGAGCAACGCATATTTTCGCGCAGCATTTTTCTTTCCTGACTTCGCAAACGGAAATTGCCGACAAGCTGATTGCCGCGATGCGCGACAACTTTGTGCCGGTGCGAATGCAAGCCGTCAAATCGTTGATGCAATGGTATTGGTGGTCGAAAGACGAAGCCTTGCAGGATCGCATTGCCAACGCGTTTATCGCCCGACTCAGCGAGCGCGAACACGAATGGGTACGACGCAATTTGCAGGAAAATTTCTACAGCTTGGCCGATGAAAATGTGCGGTACCTGTACAACAACTGGATTGCCTTGCTGGCCACGGCCGAAGATCGCGCCCAGGCCACGCGCGGCCATCACGAAGCCAGCCGCAAAATGGCCGAACGAATTGCCAAAGCTTTAACCAATGGCAGCGATGAATTGCGCGAAAACCTGTTGGTGGCGATGACAGATTTCCACCTGCGCTCCGGTGGGTACGTCAACGCCGGTCGCTATTCGCGCATCGGCAACGATGTAGAAACGATCAGGTTTTACGAAGAAGGCTCGCCTGCTGTCGAAAAGGCGTTGGTTCCGCTGCTGAATTCGGCAAAAGCTTCAACGCGCAAACAGGCCGTGATTGCGGCGTTCACCGTGCGCGACAACCAACTGGAAGAATTGCCGTTGCTGGTGATGCGAAAATTGCTGGACGCGGACAAGGATGTTCGCGCCGTTGCTGATGAATTTTACCCTTCGTTGCCATTGCAAATTCGCCAACGCAATCGGCAGGAAGCCATCGCCGTGCTGAAAGAATTGCTGGCCAGCAATTCCGCCGAAGCTCAGGTCGCGGCAATTGATCGCGTCAAAGTCGTGGGCTTGGAAACAGCCCAACAGGAACAATTTGATCAACGGATCAAACAGTTTGTGCTGACCGCCGATGGCAAAGTTGCGGCAGCGGCGTTTCGCGCTCTGGCGGACTTTCCCCATTTGCGAACCGATGCTGCGATTGAGGCGCGGCTGGCGACGGCGTTGCAATCGTCCAATTCGCAATTAGTTCGTTCGGCGCTGCAATTGGTGTTTGCCAAACCGGAATGGCGCGAACCGAACGCGATTGCCGCAGCCTTGGATTCGTTATTCAAGACGGAAAACGCCGAAAAGCGTCGTTTGATTTTGGGCTTGATCGTTCCAACGGCTAATGCCGACAGCGATCAACGCCTGTTGAACCTGGTTGTCGCTTCATTCAACGACAAAGACGAACAAGTGCGCGCCGCCGCAATGGCTGCGGTTCGCCGAGTCAAAGCCTTATCCGCTCAGCCGACCATTCGCGCTGCCGTCGCCCAAATTGCCAACGATCCCAACGAACGTTTGCAGGAACAGGCCATCGCTTTGTACAGCGACGGCAAACCGGCGATGGTAACAGCTAAGGTTTTGGATTATGAATTCTTTGCCGCACGCATCATGCCGCTGCTGGCCGCCAAAGGCCGCGACGGAAACGCCTGCGTCACCTGTCACGACACGCACGCGATTCTGCGATTATCGCGCCCGGATGCGACTGG
>JAEUQP010000821.1 GCA_016789645.1 Acidobacteriota bacterium
ATGCCGTCAATCGTGATGCGGATTTCGTCCTGCGATTGCAGCGTGAATTCATCCGGCGGAACGATGCCCGTGCCGGTCAGCAGAAAACAGCCATACGGAAATTCATTGTCTCGATAAAGATATTCAACCAGTTCTTTGGGATCACGCTTCAATTCTTTCAACGAAGTCTGTCCCGCAAATGCTGTCGTTTCGCCACGCAAAATTTCCAATTGGATTCCGGTTTCTGCGGGCAGCGGCTCATCGCTGAGCAGAATGCACGGCCCCAGTCCGCAGCTTTGCGAATACACTTTGGCTTGCGGCAGATAAAGCGGGTTTTCGCCTTCGATGTCGCGCGAACTCATGTCATTGCCGACGGTGTAACCGATGATTTCGCCCAGCGAATTCACCACCAACGCCAGTTCCGGCTCCGGCACGTTCCATTTGGAATCTTTGCGAATGCGGACATTCTGGCCAGTTCCGGCAACGCGATTCGGCGTAGCTTTGAAAAACAATTCCGGGCGCGCGGCTTCATACACACGATCGTAAAAACTGCCGCCACCCGCGTCTTTCGATTCTTCCATGCGAGCCGTGCGGCTTCGGAAATACGTCACGCCAGCGGCCCACACTTCCTGACGCCCAATTGGCGCCAGCGCAGCGGTCAGCGGATTGAAGTTGGGCAGCTTCATCGCACGACGAGACAAGCTGGTCAGCACGGCAGCATGGTCGCTGCGATTGAGCAACACATCCCAATCGGTGTCAGTCAGTTGATAAAATGCGCCGCGGTCTTCCAGCACCGGGCCGTCTTCGGTTTTGTAGAGTTTCATATCAGGTTGTAGGTCGTGGGTTGTAGGTTGCAGGTAGGCGATCATCTGCCACCTGCCAACCATCACCCTGTAACCTAGATTTCCTCTCGTTTGTATTGTTCGACTGCGTATTGGCTGGCTCGCATTGCCAGTGCCAAGATCGTGATGGTTGGATTGACGCATCCGCTGGAAACAAAGCAACTGCCGTCAACGACCAAAAGATTTTTCACATCGTGAGCCTGATTCCATTTGTTCAGTACCGAAGTTTTCGGATCATTGCCCATGCGAGCCGTGCCGACTTCGTGAATGCTGTGGCCGGGCGGAAACATCTCGCGGTTTTCGCTGATGAGTTCGATGCCCGCGGCGTGAAACATTTCATGCGCGCATTCAATCACGTCGTTGGTCAGTTCGCGCTCGTTGTCGCCGTAAGTGATGTCAATTTTCAAACTGGGAATGCCCCAGGCGTCTTTCAGCTTCGGATCAATGGCCACGTGGTTTTCGCGGCGGGCAAGCACTTCGCCAAAGCCGCTCATACGAATCATCGCCGGATGCCAGGCTTTGACTTCGCGTTTGAACTCCGCGCCGAACCCCGGCAGCAATTTGGCGTGGCCGGGAAAAATCCCTGCGCCGCTGCTGCACTGATACCCAAACCGGCGAATGTATTTCTGCTGGCGCGAAGCCTTGTCCAGATTGCGAAACGCTGGAATGTACGTTCCCTGCGGACGCCCGTCCTCGTTGACGATTTCACGATTCTTCAGTTTTGACGCAAAGCCTGTGAAGCTGACTCCCCAGGTGTGATCGTGCAGGTAATGCCCCAACACGCCAGAAGAGTTGGCCAGGCCGTTCGGATGCAGCCGCGATTTCGAATTGAGCATGATCCGCGTGGATTCCAGCGTTGAAGCGCCCAACACGACAATCTTGCCCAGCGCTTCGTATTCCAGTTTCGTCTTTCGATCAATAAACGCCACGCCACGCGCTTTGCCGGTTTTCAGGTCTATCAAAACTTCGCGCGCCACGGCATCGGCTCGAACAGTCAACTTGCCTGTGGCTTTGGCCGGTTCCAGCAATGCGACGGGTGAATTGAACATCGCGCCGACATCGCAACCCCGCCCGCACGTTCCGCAGTAATGACACGAAGCGCGATGTTTCTGAACGCTGGCTGGCAGTTTTCCTTTTTCCGAAGTCACTCCGGCGCGCGTGGGAATCAATCGTCGCCCGGTTTTCTCCACGCCCGCTTTCAAAATCTGTTCGCCGCACAGCAACGGCTGAGCTTTTTGGAAAACACCATCGGGCAATTGCGGCAGATTTTCGTAAGTCCCCATCACGCCGATCAGCCGATCCACTTCGTCGTAATAAGGCTTCAAGTCGGCATAAGAAATCGGCCAGTCGTCTCCGTACCCATCGAACGAAGCAGCTTTGAAATCGTAATCGCTCAATCGCAACGAAACTCTGCCCCAAACCAGCGTGCGTCCGCCGACGGCTCTGGCGCGAACCCAATCAAATGGTTTGCCATTGGGCGTCGAATATGGGTTTTCATCCAGCCGCGCGTAAATGTGCGTCGTGTATCCATCGGCGAACCCATATTTGTAATTGTGCGCATCGCGCGGCGCGATGCGTCCGCGATACTTTTCTTCGTAAGGCCAGACGTGCGTCTTGAAATCGTTGTACAGATCAAGCTGCGGGCCGGCTTCCAGCACCAGCACATCCAAACCGGCATTGGCCATCACATACGCAGCCATTCCTCCGGCAGCGCCCGAACCAACGATGACCGCGTCATAAACTTTCCCCGTCGCTTTGCGAGTGTTGATTTGCATAAAACTGTTCTCGATTGAGAAGACTTGATTGAGGGTAACGCGGCGGGATAATCGCAACACGACCGTGCGATTGCAAGTTCATTCGTGCTACTCTGCGCCCACCAACCAAAGTAGTTCACCCCAACAACAGGAGACGCTTTTTTATGTTGCGAAAATCCTTGCAGGCATTTTTTCTGGCCGCGTTGCTTGGCACCATTGCGGCATTTGCCCAGCCCCCGCGCGGAGTCGCGCCCGCGCCCAACCGCGCTGAAGGCGAAGGACCGTTTCAGCGGCTGATTATTCGCGGAGCAACGGTCATTGACGGCACCGGCGCTCCACCGGTCGGACCGGTGGACATTGTCATCGAACAAAATCGCATCGTCGAAGTTCGCAGCGTCGGCTATCCGAAAGTCCCCATCCGCGAAGCCGCCCGCCCGCAAAACGCCACCAAGGAAATTGACGCGACCGGAATGTATGTGCTGCCCGGCTTTGTGGATTGCCACGGCCACATTGGCGGCGCAGCACAAGGCACGACGGCGGAATATGTGTACAAGCTTTGGATGGCGCACGGCGTAACGACGATCCGCGAACCCGGCAGCTTCAACGGCGTGGATTGGACCTTGAAAGAGCGCGAACGAAGCGCCAAAAACGAAATCACCGCGCCGCGCATTTTCGCGTACATCGGGCCTGGTTTGGGCTGGGACAAAGGCCGTCTGGCTTCGCCCGAACTGGCGCGCGAATTTGTTCGTTGGGCGAAACAGAAAGGCGTTGACGGATTCAAAGTCATTGGCGAAGGCGCAATTTACGACCCCGAAATCATGGCTGCGTTTTTGGACGAAGCGAACAAGCTGCAACTCGGTTCGACCACGCA
>JAEUQP010000844.1 GCA_016789645.1 Acidobacteriota bacterium
GACGCAACACGCTCAGTTCAAATCCCAGCCAGCGCCGATTGGTTGTTGACCGATTGATTGTTGACCAACCGGTTGTTGAATTGATGACCATAAACTTCAGTTTTGCACTTTCGGAGCCGCTTCAAGTTCGCTTTCCGGCTCGGGAGTTTCTGTTTCAGATTGATTGGTTTCGGACTGTGACAGAGCGGGCGCCTGAACGGCGGGAAATTCGGCAGTTGGCGCTTGATCCGGCGAAAATTCTTCGGGCGCAGCCTGTTCAGCGGCGCGAACCTCTTCTACTGATTCGACTGCTTGCGACGGAACGTCAGCCAACTGCGCCTCTGTCGTTTGTTCGACTGACGGCAATTCCACAGTGTCAACATCGTCAGTGGCTTCAGTGGTTTCAGTCGGCAAAGCCTCCGCGACGCGTTCCATCGTGGTTTCCACCGTCGCTTCGTACGTTTCGACAACCGCCACTTGCGCCGGGCTGCCCGACAACGAAGCGGGAATGTTCCAACCGGCGAATTCCTGTTGCTGACGCGCTGCTTCGGCTTCGCGGCGCAATCGCTCTTCGCCGACCACAGCCAGCAAAACCTGAGCGACTCGCGGATCGAACTCAATCCCAGCCAGATCGGCGATGAACTGTTCGGCTTCGACCAGTTCAAACGAATCGCGGTACGGTCGCTGGGAAATCAACGCGCAGTAACTGTCCACGGCGCGCAAAATTCTGGCTCCGAGCGGAATCGCCGTGCCGCTCAATCCGTCGGGATAGCCTTGCCCGTTCCACCATTCGTGATGCCAGCGCACCAGCAACTGCGCTTGCCGCGACAATTTGAGTTCCGCCGCCGCCTGTTCGCCCAAAATCGGATGCCGCCACAAATCCAGTCGTTCTTCCCAGGTCAGCACGTTCGGGCTGAGCAGGTAATTGCGTTTCATGCCGCGTTCGCCAATGTCGTGAGCCAGCGCGGCAAATTTCAATGCCGATAAATCCGCTCCGTGCAATCCCATTTCCCTGCCGATGGTTTCGGCCAATCGGGCAATCATCACGGCATGAGGTTCGGTGTACCCTTCCACGCGGTCGGTTTCCAGCGCCAGCTTCAGCAAACGGTCGCCTGCCTGGCGCTCCGCTTCCGCAAAGATCAAGGGCGCTTGTTGTGCTTGCATCAATCGGTCTCCTTGTCGAAAGTTCGGTCTTGCATTCGGGGTGGGTGAGCAACAAGACCGCACTTTGTAGGCGATTCAACGGCGAAAAATCAAGCTGTGCCGAAATTTCCAAGCATAGAAGGAAACCTTGTTCTCTTCTGTCAAAGGTGGTATTTGCTTTCCGCGCGTCAACCCAACTTCCACAATCGCCTTTCGCATTTCCTTATAGCTGTTTGCAGTTGAGTAAGAACAAATGCAACCACAAAAAACGCAAAATACACAAAAGCGGTTTGTGACTTTTGTGCTTTTTGTGGTTTCAACTCCTTCATTCAAACGAAAATTGCTATTACTGGAAACATCGCTTCTGACAGTCTGAAAACCCGCTGTACCGATAACCCAGGAGAACTCGATGCGTACTTCGTTGAAGATTTCCGTGTTGGTCGTGGCTCTGGTGACGGCAATCTATTTCGTCACCTCATCGCTGGTGGATGGAAAAGCAGCGCCTGCTCTTTCCTCCACGCCGCCGAGTTTCGTGCCGATGCCAACCGCGCAAACCGCTTGCCCGAACGCAAAAGAACATTCGTTGCCGTTGCCAAGCTCCATCCCGCCCGCTGATTTCGTCCAATTCGAAAAAACGATGCTGGCCTTTTTGGATAACGGCGAATACAAAAAGTTGAACTGGTGCGTGGACAAAGGTGTGCGCGACACCGGCCCGTTTCAGAAAGGCGTGTATTACGGAACGCATCCGGCTGTGCGGATTTTTTATTCGCCCAAAGTCATGGAATGGCTGGTTGGCGGCAGACAAGGCGCAATTCCTGACGGCGCCATGATTATCAAAGAACAGTACAAACCGCCCGCGGCGCGATACGCCGGAATGAACGACGATCAACTGCCCAAAGTCACCGACTGGACGATCATGATCCGCGATTCAAAAGGCGCGAAAGACGGCTGGTTCTGGGCTGAGTTTTTTGACGGCATGACGTTTGATGACGATCAACCGCCGTTTCAATATCCGTGGGCGGGATTCGGTTTGTACTGTTTGCGTTGTCACGCCACGGCGGAAAAAGAACTGACCTTTTCCGCGCTGAACAACATCAAGGGATTTCCCGGCCAGCCGATTCAATTTCCAGACGATGGTTCGTGGAAAACGGCTGCCGCCGCGGACGCGGTTCACGGCAGCATTGCGCCGATGATGGCGTTGAAAGCCGGGCGACAGGCCAATCCGGCATTTCTGCAAACCTTCAATTCAATTCCCGGAGTTCCATTTGCCAGCGTGCAGAAAATGCCTTCGGAAACGTA
>JAEUQP010000902.1 GCA_016789645.1 Acidobacteriota bacterium
TGGCGCAGCAAGCTGAAAAAAACGCCACTGCTGAAAAACCAACTACCGAAGAAACGAAACCCGCCGATGCCAGCAAACGCGTTGAGTTGAACATGCTGGGCAAGACGGATTCCGCTTCCGGCGAAAGTCGCCGCAACGAAAACGTCCAGTTCAATCTGGTGGACAATGGCGCGTTGAAAGAACTCAACGTCCGGCTGGGAACGACTGCCACCATCGTTCGGGAGTTCAATCCGGCCAACAATTATTTCGGGGCGGAATTTGGCAATGCGCCGCGGTCGGCAATCTCTTTGCCGGGGGCGTCGTTGCGTTCCAAATTTCATGGCCAGCTTCACCATGGTCATTTGAACAGTATCTTTACGGCGCGGTCGTATTTTCAGGTTGGCGCAGTCAAACCGGCGCGTGAAAACGATTATGGATTCAATACGGGATTTTCGTTGAATGAACGCACGAAGTTTTTCGTGGACGCCAGCCAGCAAAAAATTCGTGGTGTGGTGAATGGCAACGTGCTGGTTCCGAAACCGGATGAGCGAACGCCGCTTGCCACTGATCCGGCGACGCGTGCGCTGGTCGCAAAATTTCTGGCAGCGTATCCGGCGGAACTTCCCAATCGAACCGACATCAACGAACGCGCGCTGAACACCAATGCGCCGCAATCCATCAACAGCAATCAGGCGAATGTTCGGATAGATCAAACGTTGACGCGAAATGATTTGCTGGCGCTGCAATATCAATTCACTTCGCAGAACGTGGACGCTTTTCAGCTTGTCGCCGGCCAGAATCCCAACACTGACACCAAATCGCACACGGCGCGCATTGGCTGGACGCGAAGCTGGGACGCCAGAACGATCAGCAATGCCTTGCTCAGTTACGAGCGCGTCAGTTCGTTGCTGGAACCGGAAAAAAACGCCGTCGGGCCGTTCGTTTCCGTCGCCGGACTGACAGGGTTGGGGCCGGATGGAACCATTCCGCTTGATCGCGTCCAGAATCAGATTCGCGCGGCGTTTCAATTTCGCCGCAGCCGGGACAAACACAATTGGATGATGGGAGCGACGCTCATTCGTCGCCAGATCAACAGTCTGGAAACCGACGTTCATCGCGGATTCTTTTCCTTCAACAACGATTTCAGAGACGAAAACGGAAATCCGCGAACTGCCATCGCCAACTTTAGGCTTGGCAAACCGTCGCAACACATTCGCTCCATCGGGGACGTTTACCGGCGGTTTCGTCAATGGGAAGGTCAGTTTTACGGCGGCGACGCCTGGCAATTGACCCAGCGGCTGAGTCTGCAACTAGGTTTGCGCTGGCAACCAACGACCAAGCCGGTTGAAGTGAACGGTTTGAACGTGATTCCGTTTGACGGCGATTTGAACAACTTTGCGCCGACGCTCGGCTTTGCCTATCGAATGCCCAAACGGTTGGGCGTGTTTCGTGGAGCTTACGGCACGCATTACGGCGAAATCTTTTTCGTCAGTTACCAGCAGATTCGTTTCAGCCCGCCGCTCAACAACAAAGTCGTCGTGGTTGCGCCGGAAAGTTTGCTGAACCCGTTTCAAGGCGAAATCGGCAAACCGACGGTGTACGTGCTTGATCGAGAGTTGGCGACGCCCTATTCGCACCAATACAACCTCAGTTGGGAACCGGAACTCAACAAACATTTACGATTGCAGTTGGGATATGTCGGCAGCCGGTCTCATAAATTGCTGGTGCTGTGGTATCTGAACCGCGCACATCCGGTGGCTGGAATAGACACGATTACGCGAACGATTCCGCAGCGCCGCCCCAATCAGGACATTGCCGACTACCGGTTGACGGTCAATGGGTCGCGCGGATATTTCGATGCGGCACGGGTTTCGCTGGTGATGCCGAACTGGCGTGGATTGACGGTGGATGCTTCGTATTGGTTCAGCAAGGCGATTGACCTGGGCGCAAGTTACACCAACACCGCCAACGAAAACGATTCGCGCAAATCGCGCAGCCAGACCGAATTCGACACGCACCAGGACATGAAAGGTCTCAGTGATTTTGACCAGACGCATGCATTTTTGCTGCGGACGAGTTACGCGATCAAAACACCGAATTTCAACCGCGCGGTTTCGGCCATGTTCAGTGGATGGAATTTTTCGACTGTGGTGTTGGTCAAAACCGGGATTCCGTTCAACATTTCGACCGGCTCGGACGGCCCGGGCTTTGGCAATGTGGACGGCAATGGCGGCGACCGTCCGATCTTGCTTGATCCTTCAATTTTAGGACGGACGATTGCTGACCCCGACACATCTCGTCAGATGCTGCCTCGGAACGCGTTTCGATTCATCCGACCGGATGAGATCATTGCTTTACGGGAAAGCGGTTCGCTGGGACGAAACGTGTTTCGCAAAGGCCCGATCCGCAACGTCAACGCGCAGCTTTCGCGTTCGTGGGCCTTCAAACACGATTTGCGGCTGACCTTTCGCGCGGAATCGAACAACCTGTTCAACACGCCGCAATTCGCCGAACCGGGCTTCGAACTGGCCAATCCGAATTTCGGCGCGATCACCAACACGTTGAACGATGGGCGTACTTTCAAATTTACGTTGCAGGTTGGATGGTGAGTCGAGAGCTTCCTTTGCCGGTTTTGCGTGGAATTACCCAATCAATGAGGCAGGATTTCCGAACAATGGCGATGTGGATGAAAAAATCAGCCCCAACGCATCGCTTTTTTGTGTAAATTTTTTGTGGGTACGGAATTTGCAAATTGTCTCTTTCCTATAGCCTAAATGTTCACAGGCGGAAGGGAGTTCCTGATGAATAAATATCCATTCTCTCCGATCACACCCGCCGAACGCGCCCGCGCCGAAGAAGCCCTACGCGAATCGGAAGAACACCTTTCCGCTCTCATCCATCAAACGCTCAGCGGCATTGCGGAAACGGACACGGATGGAACCTTTCTGCTGGTCAATGACCGGTATTGTGCAATCACTGGCTACGCGCGCGAGGAACTGGTCGGTCTGAAGCAGATGCAGGAACTGACGCACCCGGATGATTTGCCGCGCAATCTGGAGCTGCTTGCCCGCTGTGCGACGGAAGGCGTCCCGTTTGAAATCGAAAAACGCTATCTCCGCAAAGACGGCTCCCTGGTCTGGGTCAACAACAGCGTCTCCGCCATTCGCCGCAGCGACGGCAGCATTCAATCGCTGTTGGCCGTCACGCTGGACATCACCGCGCACAAACAGGCTGAACAACGGCGAGAGTTTTTGCTGAAATTAAGTGACGCCCTGCGCCTGATCCTCGATCCGGCTGAAATTCATTCGGTGGTAACCCATCAAACCAGGGATTTCATGAAGGCGGACAGATGTTATTACTGCGAAATTGTCGCGGAGACAGCGATTATCCGGCGTGATGCGGCAAGGGAAGAATTGCCTTTGGTGGTGGGCGAATATCCCCTCAACAATTTCCCGATTTTCAAAGCCGTGATTGATGCCGGGCAGCCTTTTCAAGTCGTGGATGCCAATACGACCGACCTGCTCGACGAGGAGTTAAGACAACTCTGTCTGGAATTGAAGATGGTTTCTTTTCTTGACGTGCCTGTCATCAAAGAGGGCAAACCTGTCGGCATTTTTTGTCTTACGCAAACCACGCCAAGACATTGGACTGAATTTGAAATGGAGTTGGCCGCAGAAACTGCCGAACGCACCTGGGCGGCAGTTGAGCGCGCGAAAACCGAACATGCTTTGCGGAATTCCGAAGAGCGTTTTCGCGCCATTGTCAATCAGGCCTCTGCCGGAATTTGTCGCGCGGATATGAGCGGCAAGCTGATTCAGGTCAATCAGAAAATGTGCGAGATGCTCGGCTATTCGATGAATGAATTGACCGGCAAAACCATTTGGGAAATCACCTTCCCCAATGACCTTCCAGCAAACGAAGACCTTTTCGCGCAACTGAGAAATGCGGGCCGGCCATTCGTGATGGAAAAACGCCTGCTGCAAAAAGGCGGCAAGCCCCTCTGGGTCAACGTCAGCGTCGCCGCCATCAACGGCACCGATGGAAAACCCGAAACGACCGTCGCGGTGGTGATTGACATTGACGAACGTAAACGCGCCGAGGAGGCTTTGCGCGACCGCGAGGGGCGTCTGCGATTGGCGATAGAGGCGACGGGAGGCGGAACTTTTACTTCGTACTTTGATGGTCGCCCGAATGAAGCCGATGAAGGAAGCCAGGCTCTATTTGGATTCAAACCGGGCGAATGGCGCGGCGATAAAGAATCCGCCTATGCGCGCATCGTCCATGAAGACCGGGCCGCCGTTCAACAGGCTGTCGTGCAAGCCATTGAACAGCATCGCCCCTATCACAGCGAATTCCGGGTGAAATTACCGGATGGAGCGGTGCGTTGGCTGACGGGTTTGGGAAAGGCCGAATACGATGCACACGGAAAGCCCGTGTTGATGCGCGGCGTGAATCTCGACATCACCGCACGCAAAGCGGCGGAAGAAGCCTTGCGCGAATCCGAAGAAAAATATCGCACGCTCTTCGAAACGATTGACGAAGGCTTTTGTGTGATTGAGTTGATTGCGGACGAAAACGCGCAGGTGGTTGATTACCGTTTTCTCAACGTCAATCGAGTCTTTGAGCGGCAGACAGGACTCGCAAATGCTGTGGGGAAACTCAGCAGCGAAATTGCTCCCGATACCGAAAACTCCTGGTTCGAAACCTACAGGCAAGTGGCGCAAACGGGCGAGCCGGTGCGCTTTGTGAATTACCATCAAACGACCGGACGCTGGTATGAGGTTTACGCTTCGCGCATCGGGGGCGCGGGCAGCCGTCAAGTCTGTACTGTTTTCAACGACATCACCGAGCGCAAACGGCGCGAACAGGAACAGGAATATTTACTCAAACTTTCCGATGCGCTGCGGACGGAAGCCGACCCGATTGTCATCGAGGAAACCGTTACTCGTCTGGCGATGGATTTTTTTGCGGCGGACAGATGTTATTACGCCGCCATCGAAGGCGATCAGGCGATCATCAGCCGCGACGCTCAGCGCGGAGATTTGCCGTCCGTGGCGGCAACTTACCGAATGAGCGACTTTCCGATTTTTCAGAAAGTCGTTGATGAAGGTTGCCCTTTCGTCGTTTACGATGCGAACACGACCGATGTGCTGGATGAAGAATTGCGCGAGATGTGTCTGCGGATGAGTGTCGTCTCGTTCGTTGACGTGCCGGTCATCAAAAACGGCAAAGTGGCGGGCGTCTTTAGTCTCGTGCAGTCCGCGCCGCGCCAGTGGACGCAGACGGAAGTGGATTTGATGGTTGTCACCGCAGAGCGCATCTGGGCGGCGGTGGAAAGAGCCACAGCGGAACGAAATTTAATCGTCAGCGAAGGACGGTTCCGCACGATTACGGAAGCGGCTCCCGCGCTCGTCTGGGTTTGTTCGGCACCGGACGGGGCCAACATTTTTTTCAGCCAGAAGTGGTACGAATTCACCGGACAAACACGCGAGGAAGCCGCCGGCTACGGTTGGACAAACGCCACGCATCCGGAAGATTGGGAACGGATTGCGCCTTACTGGCGACGGTGCCAGCAAACAGGTGAGCCATACCAGGGAGAAGTGCGGTATCGCCGCCGCGATGGTGAATGGCGCTGGTTTAATTTCCGTGCCCTGCCTTTGCGCACTTCTTCAGGTTCCATCGAATCGTGGTATGGCATCAGCATCGAGATTCACGATGAAAAAATCGCCAAAGAAGCCTTGCGAGAAAGCCAGATGCGAATGACGAGTCTGTTTCAGCATGCGCAGAATGCGATCTTGCTGGCGAACAATGAGGCCTGCTACGTTGACGCAAATCCGGCAGCCTGTCATCTGACAGGTTTAACGCGCGAGGAATTACTGCAAAAGAACGTTTGGGACCTGACGCCAGAGCCAGCATTGGAACGCGGGCTCCAACTGTGGCGAGAGTTTATCCAAGCCGGACAGCAAACAGGCGAATATGCACTCCGTCGCAAAGATGGGACACTGCGAATTGTTGAGTTTCGGGCGGTTGCCAATATTCTGCCGGGGTTGCATTTATCTGTCCTGCAGGACGTAACCGAACGCAAAGAGACTGAAGCCGCTTTGCAGCGCGCGTACGACGAACTGGCGAAGGCCAATGCCGAGTTGCTGGGCCAGGAAAAAGAACGCCGCGAACTGGTGCGCCGGTTGATTTCTGCACAGGAAGTCGAGCGACAACGCCTTTCGCTGGAGTTGCACGATCAGACCGCGCAGCATCTGGCGGCCTTGCGCATGCTGCTCGGGGCGTTGTCTGAACCGTTGGAATCCCACCCGGAGCATTTCGAAATACTCACGCAAGTGCAACAACTGACCGAACAGTTGAGCCGGGAATTGCACACGCTGGCGTGGGAATTGCGCCCAATGCGGTTGCAGGAAGCGGGACTGGCGGCGGCGGCGGAACAGTACGTCAAAGAATGGTCCGTGCGTTGTGGCATCGTGGCCGATTTTCATTTTCGCGGTGACCGGCAACGCCGTTTCCCAGGGTTGCACGAAATCACAGTCTACCGTTTCATTCAGGAGGCGTTGACGAACGCCCTGAAATACTCCCAAGCACGGCAAGTCACCGTAGCCCTGGAATATTTCCCGGATCGGTTGCGCGCCATCGTCGAAGATGATGGCGTTGGATTTGATCCGGAACAGTCAACTGAAATCAATGGCGGCCTGGGTTTGCGCGGCATACGGGAACGACTGGCGCTGGTGAACGGAGAGTTGGAAATCGAATCCAGCCTCGGTCACGGCACGGCGCTTTTTTTGAACCTCCCGTTGCCCGACAACCAACAGCCAAAAGGAGCGTCATGAAAAAAAAGCTTCGCATTTATCTGGTGGACGATCATCCAATCGTGCGGCAAGGACTGCGTCTGGTAATCGAAAAACAAGACGACATGCAGGTCATCGGCGAATCCGGCGACGTCGCAACTGCGCTGGCGCAGATCGCCGAATTGCAACCCGACGTTGTCGTCATGGATTTGCGGCTGCCCAATGGCGACGGCATCAAAGCGACCGAAGCCGTCAAACAAGCCGCGCCGCACATTCAGGTGCTGGTGCTGACGCAAAACGACGATCTGGATTCGCTGCAACAGGCGGTCGCGGCGGGAGCCTCGGGATATTTGCTCAAACTGTCGGCGGTCGAAACGCTGGTTGCAGCGTTGCGCGCCGCCGCTGCCGGGTCGCTCTATTTCGATCCGAAGATCAAAGCCCTGGTGGCAAGCACGATGCAACCACCAACTGACCTGCCCAAAAAACTGTCGAATTGAGCAGCCGCGAGGAAGAAGTTTTGCGATTGATTGCTCTGGGACGCAGTTACAAGGAAATCGCCGCCGAACTCAACATCGGAGTGAAGACCGTTGAATCTTACCGTTACCGCGCCTGCGATAAACTCGAACTGAAAAACCGTAGCGCGATCATCCGTTACGCCGGGCAACGCGGCTGGCTCAATAATTCATAACTGAAAAGCGCAGCGTTGAAATTTTACACTGCGACGCATTCCTGCTTATTCTCCGGCTGACCGTGAAAATCCTGTCATCAGCCATAGGGAACCAACCTGCAGACAGCCTTTCGCCCGAGTGATAAATTTTGCATCGTTCAGCCCATATTTTTCCAACTCAAATTCAGGGTCAGTACGCACCTGAGAACAAGCAGGAGAATCATTGGGTTGGAGTTGCCGGAGTGATGATGACTTTATGCAAATTCGCCGAAGGCAGAGGCCGACTACTAAAGTCCTTGGCACTGTCCCAATAAGGCCATCATCACTTCCGTGACGCCATTCTGATAAGGAAAAGGGCTGAGCTTACTCCCCCTATTGATTGCATGGCTTTGATAATTTTTTTCGTCGCGTCCGCAGCCTGTAGGAAAGCGTCTTAATTTAAGGTGGTAATTCGCTTTTTTTTCACCGTTTGGACTTGCGTAGCTTTACGCAACCAAATGTCCTCAGCCTTAGCCAAACAGCTTGCGCTCGCTGCTCAATGAATCATGCCTGGTGCTCTTCCCGATACAAAAAGCATCGCCTGTTTCAGAAACGGACTGATATTTTTTCAATCAGTCATGATTTATCTTTTTCCGGGATTTTTCACAGTTTGCATTGAACCGGTGAACATCCCGTTTGTCCGATGGTTATCTGCTCGATGAAGAAAAGTGATCCCCATTCTGCGGCCATTCCTTTGCTCAACAACGCTGAAGCTCTCAAAACCATTTTGTCCACATTCAACGCTCCGCACGAAGCGGTGCTGATTGCCGACGAACACGAACGCATACTGCATTTCAATCCGGCTGCCGAAAAGATGTTCGGTCTAACCGCGACGCAGACACTGGGGCTGAAACTGAATCAGCTCATTGCGCCGCAAACCAACGGCAAACGAGCCAAAACCAAGGTGTCCGGACTGCTTGAACTGGCGCGCGCCCAATCCGTTCCCTTTCTGGGCCGACATTCCACCGGCAAGCACCTGCTGCTCGAAGCGTTTCTCAAGCAAACCGAAACGGAAGGCAAAACGATGTATGCCCTGATGTTACGGAGGCTGATTGCACCCGCCAAGACGGCGGATGGCAATTCCACGGTTGAGATGCGTGCGACGATTTTTAATGCGGCGTATGAATTCCTGGGGTTGCTGCAGCCCGATGGCGCGCTGCTCGACGCCAATTCTGCCGCGCTCGATTTCGTCGGCGTGACGTTGGCCGACGTAAAAGGTCGCCCGTTTGGGGAAACACCCTGGTGGGCGCATGACGAGGTTGGCCGCGCACAATTGCAGGCAGGCATCGCCGCGGCGGCGCGCGGCGAATTCGTTCGTTTTGAAGCCAGGCACCACGGCGCGCTGGGTGACGAAATCACAGTGGATTTCTCGCTCAAACCCGTCAGAGACCGACACGGCGCGATCATCCTGCTCGTGCCGGAAGGCCGAGACATCACCGAGCGCAAACAACACGAAGCCGCTTTGCAACACGCTTATGATGAACTGGAACGAAAAGTACAGGAACGCACCGCGGCATTGTTGCAAGCGCAAATCGCGTTGCAGGCCAATGAAGCGCGGTTTGCCTGCATTATCAATTCCGCGATGGATGCGATCATCAGCGTGGATGAACACCAAAAGATCGTGTTGTTCAACCCGGCAGCCGAAAAAATGTTCGGATACCAGAACGGAGAAATGATCGGGCAACCGTTGGAGCGTTTGTTGCCGGCGGGGTTGAGCGCGGCACATGCCGAACACATTCGCCGATTCAGTAAAACGGGCGAAACGGCGCGGGCGATGGAAGCGCTCGGCGCGGTGAGTGGCGTGCGGCAAACCGGAGAAGAGTTCCCCATCGAAGCCGCCATTTCGCAAATGGAAACGGGTGGCCGGAAACTTTACACCGTCATCTTGCGCGACATCACGCACCGCAGAGAAGCGGAGAAGCAATTGCGCGAACAGGCCGCGCTGCTCAATCAGGCGCGCGAGGCAATTATCTCCAGCGACCTCAAAGGTCACATCCAATTTTGGAATCACGGCGCGGAACAGGTTTACGGCTGGATGGCAGAAGAGGTGATAGGACGCAATCTACGCGATTTGGTGCATCGCAACCAACCGCCTGCGATTTCAGCAGAATCCGAGAGAGCGAAAGCCGCTCTGGCCACCGGCGAATGGCATGGCGAATTGCGACATTTCACCAAAACCGCGCGGGAAATCACGGTTGATTGTCACATTTCCCTGGTGCGCGACGACAAAGGACAGCCCGCCTCTTTTCTCATCATCAACAGCGACATCACCGAACAGAAACAGCTTGAAGCACAGCTTTTGCGCGCCCAACGCATGGAAAGCATCGGCACGCTTGCCGGGGGGATTGCTCATGACCTGAACAACATTCTCTCGCCGCTCTCGATGGGATTGCAGATGATGCAAATGAAATACACCGATGAATATGCGCAGAAAATGCTCGGCATGATGAGCGCAAACGTTCAACGCGGCGCGGAAATGGTCAAACAGATTCTGCAATTCGCGCGCGGCATCAGCGGCGAACGCATCTCTGTACAGCTTAAACACATTGCCAAAGACCTGCTCAAACTGCTGGCTGAGACCTTCCCCAAATCCATCACGCTCAAACAGAAGTTCGCCGAAAATCCGGCGCTTGTGCTCGGCGACGCGACGCAATTGCATCAGGTGTTGCTCAACCTTTGCATCAACGCGCGCGACGCCATGCCCAATGGCGGCACGCTGACGATAGGTCTGGAGAACATCTACCTCAATCCCACGTATCCGCCGTTGGCGCCCGACGCAAAGCCTGGCCCTTATGTTGTGTTGAGCATCACCGACACAGGCGAAGGCATCACGCCGGAAAATCTGGCTCGCATTTTCGATCCCTTTTTCACGACGAAGGACGCAGGCAAAGGCACAGGGCTGGGACTTTCGACGGTTTTCGGCATCGTGCGCGCGCACGACGGTTTCATCACCGTCGCAAGCGAACCCGGACGCGGCGCGCAATTCAAGGTTTACCTGCCCGCGCTCGCAACGCCTTCCGTGCCATTAAACGTAAACCGGCAGCACACTCCGCCCGCCGGACAGGGCGAATTGATCCTTGTTGTAGATGACGAATCCGCCATTCGGGAAATGAGCCGCGCGGCGCTCGAAGCCTGGGGGTATCGCGTTCTGACTGCCGAAAACGGCGCGGCAGCCGTCGCCCTTTACGCGCAGCGACAGGACGAAGTGCAACTGGTCATCACCGATTTGCAGATGCCGAAACTTGGCGGCACGACGCTCATCAGCCTGTTGCGCCAAATCAACCCGCAGTCGCGCATCATTTGTTGCACTGGTTCCGCCGACGCCGAGCAAAACGACGAACTTGCACGACTCGGCATCCGGCACTTTCTGCCAAAGCCTCTCAATGTTGAAGCGCTGCTGCACGCCATTGCGCAGGCGCTTCACGACACCTGATCGCAATTGATCTGGCGGACTTTCACTTGCAGCAAAATCTGCGTGATGGGAATTGATTGACACTCAGCTTACCGAAAGGCCACGGTCACCAGATTGGCCATCTGGCCATCCACCGTCAGGGAAAGTGTGGCTTCGCCGCGTCCGATTAACGTTCTGGGCAGTTGCAGATTGATTTGATCCTGGCCGATAAAACTTCCTTGTGGCCCCGCGTATTGGACTGGAATGCTGGTTCCTCCGATCAACGCAATGACTGAGCCCGAATGGCCTCGCCAGCCGGAACCGAACAACAGCAAAAACAACTGGTCGCTTTCGGCGCCGAAATCTATCGGCAGCGGCACGTACTTGTTGAGTTGCCCATTGAATTGCGCGACAGGTTCGAAGATTTGGGTTCCGTCCTGTTTGACGCGCAACAACACCGCTGCCGGGGCTTCCTGGCCACTGGCGTTGGCGGTGAAAATTCCCGGAGCCGTTTTTTCAATCAACACGGTGGCGCTGGTGGAAGTGTTTTGCGCGTTGGTGACCGTGACAACCGCTCTGCCCGCGGCTGTGCCCGGCGGCACCTGGAAATTGATCTGGGAAGGAGACACGAAAAATAACGGAGCCGCGCGCTCGACATTGTTTTTGTCTTTCACTTTGATCGAAGTGCCAAGCAGGGAAGTCGGCAAAGGAGTCGTCGCTCCGATTTCGACGCCGCTGGCCAGATTGGCTCCAAAGGCGGTCACAATTTCTTCCGCGGCCAACGAACCTCCCGTGAAGCTGGCTGCCGAAACCATGAAAATCGTCGAAATGTCCGGCGTTGAAATTTTGGTGATAAAGGCATCGCTCAACCCGCCGCCGAAATTTGGCTGGATGGGCGCCATGGTCGGAAAGTCGTTTTTCAGCACCTGTCCGGTCACGTACGCGCTGCCAAACTGGTCTACCACAATGTCCAATCCGCGTTCGTCAAAGCCGTTGTCGCCGGTAAAAGTGCTGCCCAGATAGGTCGAATAAATCAGTTCAAAGCCTGCGGGATCAATCTTGGCGACGAACGCGTCATTGTCGCCGCGCAGCGCCGATTGAATCGCTCGCGTCACCGGAAAGTTGGCGGATTCGGTTTTGCCGGTGACATAGGCATTGCCGAAATTGTCCACGGCAATGCCGCCGACCGGAGTGATGTCGGCAATCAACCCTGTATTTTCCGAGCCGTTGCCGCCAAGAAATGTCGAATAAATCAGCGCGGAACCGGTCGCGTTGTATTTGGTGACGAAGGCATCCACGCTGCCGCCGTAATTTCGTTGCAACGCATTCGCCGTCGGGAAATTCAGCGAAAAGGTATAACCGGTGACGTACGCATTGCCGAGCGAATCCACCGCAATTGCACGCGCTTCTTCCGCCCGGTCGCCGCCGAGAAACGTCGAATAGATCAGTTCGGAACCTGCCGCATTGAGCTTGGTGACGAAGGCGTCTTCGACTCCGGCAAAACTTGGTTGAACCGCGCCCACGACCGGAAAGCCCGGCGAAGTGGTGAATCCTGTAATGTAAACATTGGCCATCGCATCCACTGCGATTCCGTATCCGGCTTCTTCGTCGCGCCCTACCGTCGGCGATAACTCGCCGCCCAGATAAGTCGAATAAATGCTGGCGCCGTCAGGGCTGAATTTGGACACAAACACATCGCGCACGCCTTTCAACGTGGCTTGCAGCGGATTTTTAGTCGGGAAGTTGGTCGAATCGGTTCTGCCTGTGATGTAGGCATTGTCGAATCTGTCCAGCGCAATTCCGTAAGCCACGTCCTGAAGCGTGCCTCCCCAAGTGGTCGAATAGAGCAACACGTTGCCGTCAATGCTCAGCTTGACGACGAATGCGTCCACGTTACCGCGATAAATTGATTGCGCCGGATTGATCAGAGGAAAGTTGAGCGAATTGGTTTCGCCAGTGACATACACATTGCCGGCTTTGTCCACGGCAAGCGCGGATGCACGGTCGCCGGAATTGCGCCCGCCCAGATACGTCGAAAACAAAACCATCGAACCGTCTGCGCTGAGTTTGGTGACAAAGGCGTCATTCGCGCCATCGCGCATGCTTTGCACTGGATTTTTCGTTGGAAAGTTCAGCGACGAAGTCTGCCCGGCAATGTAAACGTTCCGGTTTCGATCTACCGCAATGCCGTATCCGATGTCGGTTCCGCTGCCGCCGAAATACGTCGAATAATCAATCACGGGATCAATCACCAGCGGCAGGTCAGGATCGTAATCGCCGATGACAAAGCCCACTGTTTGATTGCGGATTGTGTAGCCGGATTCGATTGGGCGACGCGAACCGTTGAGTTCCTGGTAAACAACCGGTTTCAACATCGCCAGGGTTGTTTCGCCAATGCCGATCATCAAGTCGCCGTGTTCGTTTAGTTCGAGCTTTTCCACTCCGTCAAAGGCAAGTTCGATTTGTTGCGGGTCGGTTTGCGGAGCGACGACGAAATCATATTCCAGTTGTTGCGCGTTGCCGTAAAACACAACGTCAATGCCGGGATACACGCCTTGCTGGCGAACACTGGCAAATGTCGGAATGTTGGTTCGCCAATTTTGGGGATCGTCGCCGATGAAATAATTGCTTTTGCCTGGGAGCGGTTGTTGGCCTGCTGCTTTGGCTTTGGGTGAAGCTCCGGCCAAGGTCATCGAAAGGCTTTGGCGTTGGTTGGCTGGCCCACGAAGTTCAAACCGGGCTTTGGATTCGGATAGATACAGCGCATAACCTCGCTGACGGGCAATGAATCGCACCGCGCGATCTGCCTGTCCGCGATTTTCTTCGAAGCTGACAGGCAAGCGACTCATCGCTGCCTGAGCTGTAGTTGAGCTGGACGACGCGGCATGTTCGGCCCGTTGCCCGGAATTTATCTGTTTACCACTCACCAGCCAGCCCAAGACGCTGAGCCACGTCAGCACGCCAATCAGCAAAGCTGAAACACCGATGCGAGTCTGCTGGGAAAATCGTTTGATCATGAGAAAACTGCTTTGAAGTTCAGACGGGGCACGAACGCGACATTAGAGGCGTGGGATGACTCGACGTGAAGATTGCGCCGGTTGCGATTCGTCGCAACCTCCATTGCTTAGCTTCAGGCCGCGAAGAGTTTCGACAACACGCGGCTCACCTGGATTCAAAGGGACACCAACGCCGCAAATTATACGCATCCCCTCAACGCATGAACAGAAGAGATTCAAACGGACGCGATTCGACCGGCGGCGAGAATGCAGACTGCCCCAAAAGCATTTTTCGCACTCAGTCGTTACAGTTCTGCCACGATCTGAATATCCACGGCGCGCAATCCTTTGTCCTGTTCGGCTTTGGTCAATTTGAATTCAAAGATGAAACGGCGGCTGGGGAGTTCGTTACTGATCGTTGAGCCGCTGGAACTGGTTGGCAAGCTGCTGTCGTGAAACCACGCCGTGCCATACGGCGAATCTGGGTGTTTGGCGTCGGTCAGCCACAAATTGGGGTCAATGCGTTTGAGGAAGCGCATAAAGCCGAAATCGTTTTTGTGGTAATAGCAAATGCCGCGAACGCGATGATCTATTTCGCCCCAGATGTTTTCTTCGCCTTCGCGATCAATCGGCAACAGGTTGGGAATCAGATACCCGCTCAGGAACAAATCGGCTTCGCGGCGCAATTCCTGCGAGACGTTTTTGAAAGCGACCACTTCCACGCGGCAGCCTTTGTTTTGCAGCGCGCGAACGACCTGCACGAAATCTCCGTCGCCCGTGGCCAGCAAGACACGATCCAGCTTTTCGGATTGCAACAGCGCATCCACGGCCAGATCGAGATCCGCATTGGCTTTGGCGACGCGATTGCCGTCTTCGTCGGTGAACCATTTGACCTCTTTCTGGATCACCTTGTAACCGAAATCGCGCAGCACCGAATAAAAGCTGTTTGTGCGATTGAAGTAATACGAATCGCGCCGGGCTTTTTCGGCGTCGTAACTGACATAGGCGTTCAACCGCATGGCTTCGGCCTGATCGCGACAGGCGAATTCGCGCAAAATTTCGTACCCCATGCCATAACCGCCGTTGCGGTTGATGTTGGCCGAATCAACGTAAACGCCGACTCGCGCAGTTGACTTGCTCCAAGACATAAGTTGTTCCCACGAAAAAGAGAGAGTTCGGAGTTCCGCCTTCAGGCGGTCGGTTCATGCATAAGCCGCCTAAAGGCGGAACTACGAACGTTATTCAGCCAATCGTCGCAGGCTTTCGGTGTATGGCGGACGGGCAATTCCGCGTTCAGTGATGATTGCTGCGACGTAGCGATTCGGTGTCACGTCAAACGCCGGGTTGGCAACGTTGATTCCTTCGGGGGCTAATTGAGCGCCTTTGACGTGTGTGACTTCAGTCGTGACCCGTTCTTCAATCGGAATTTGTTCGCCGGACGCGATGTTCAAATCCAGCGTGGAAATCGGAGCCGCGACGTAAAACGGAATGTTATTTTCTTTGGCGAGCACGGCGACGGAATACGTGCCGATCTTGTTGGCAACATCGCCATTGGAGGCGATGCGGTCGGCTCCGACAACGATGCAATCAATTTTTCCGGCTTTCATAAAGTGCCCGGCCATGTTGTCTGTAATCAGCGTCACCGGAATGTTGTCTTTGTGAAGCTCCCACGCCGTCAATCGGGCGCCCTGTAAAAACGGGCGGGTTTCATCGGCGAACACGGCGACTTTTTTTCCGGCTTCGACGGCGGCGCGAATGACTCCGAGCGCCGTGCCGTAACCGGCGGTCGCCAAGGCTCCGGCGTTGCAATGCGTCAGGACCGTCGCGCCATCGGGAATCAATTCGGCTCCGAATCTTCCCATTGAACGATTGGCTTCGATGTCTTCGGTGTGCATCTGCTGCGATTCGGCGATCAACCGCTGGCGGATTTCATTGAGCGACGCGTTCTGACTTTTCAGGTTCGCATACAACGTTCGCATGCGTTCGATGGCCCAGAACAGATTGACCGCCGTGGGACGCGTTGAACCAATGACCTGGCAAATATGATCAAATGCTTTGTCAAAATCGGCGGGATCATCGGTTTGAGTATCGCGCGCGCCGAGCGCTACGCCCATTGCCGCAGCGACACCGATGGCCGGAGCGCCGCGCACGACCATTTCCTTGATGGCGTAAGCGACTTCTTCGTAAGTTCGGAAAACGGGATAAACTTCCTCGGTCGGTAACAGGCGCTGATCAATCATCAGTACGCCTTCTTCGGTCCATTCCAGAGTTTTGATCATAAAATTTAAGAACACCGTTGCCGCGAATTTCCCGCTGACGCAGGCGAATTGGCGCAACAGAGAATTTTTTTTAGATTGTTGATTTGAGAGTGTCTGACTCGGCGGCAGTCTACTGCAAGTGACGGCATTTTCAAATCTTGGCCATCAAGTAAAACTTGCCGGTGGGTTGAGGCGATCCGCCTTTGGGTTCCAGCGTGACGGCAGTCGCGGCCAGCCCGTTCAGAGCTTCGGGGGGAACGTTCAGTTTCAATTCCAATCGCCCGTTTTCTCCGGTTCGGAAGACAGCGGCATTGATTTTGGCGTCGGCGGTGACGTACCAGAGTTGATAATCCTTGTCGCTCGGCGGGGCAGGGAGGTTCTTGATATGAACTTCCCAGGTTTGTGTGTCGGTGTTCCAAACGACTTTGGCGTGAGCCTGCGGAGTTTCGACTCCGTTCATGGAAATCACACGTGTGCTGGGCGAAAGAAACGCTTCAAACTGTTGCTGGAGTTTATCGAGTTTGAAATTGGAAGCGGAAAGCTGCTCCGTGATCTTGTAATTCTGCCAGGTCAGATAACCGCTGCTCAGCGCCAACGCAATGGTCGCAGCCATCAATAGCCAGCGTTGAACCGGTCGCGTTGTTTTGGGTTGTGATTGATAGGGAAGTACTTTGCCGGTGGAGGAATAGGTTGTCACCTTGCGTTCTGAAACCTGCGGCTCATCGTTGGCATCGTTGGCGATTCGTTGCATCAAATCGGTCTTGAGCCGGGTAGGGACTTCGGGTTGAGACAAGGACAGCGGCAAGAGCGCAGCGACTTCCTGCCATTCGGCAAACTCGCTTTGTTGAGCCGGAGGCGCATTCCGCACAAAAGTTTCGATCGCCCGCGCCGTTTCTTCATCCAGCGCCCCGATTGCATAAAGAGGTCCCAGTTCTTTAACCTCGTCCCAGGTCATTCAGTCACAAACTCCATTTTCATGTATGACTCTGTCAGAGCCAAAGAATCTGGCAGGCGATGTGGGGATTTGCGTGCCATTGTCAGCAGTCTTCGTTTGAACTTACGCTGGCAAACCAATTTTAGATTCTGTTTGCCAGAAATTAAAACCGCCGTAAGCAAAGCAGGGCAGATTTTTCAATCTGCCCTGCGACATACTGTTAAAAAATCCCACCAACTGAAACCAAGATTCGCCGGGTTACGGTTTGAAAGTGCGCAAATACGCGACGATCAACCAGCGTTGTTCGTCGTCAAATCGAATGCGGTGGGCAGGCATGGGCGATTTGCCGTTGGTGATTTTCCAGAACAATTCCCCGTCGGAATTGGCCTGAACCGCCTGGCTGGCCAGATTGGTTGGCGGCAACGCCTTGCCATCGCGTTTGGTCATGGCGGACATCCAGCCATTGCCTTTGCCGTCTTTGCCGTGGCAATCCGCGCATTTTTGCAGATAAAAAACCTTGCCTTGGGTGGCGGCATCAGGACGGTTTTTCACCGGGCTGGTCAATGCCGCAGCATCCGCCGGAGCTTGCCACTGTTGTTTGATTTTGCCGTTTTCCATGATCACAGGCGGCGTCGGGCGCGGCGGAAACGGATCGGGAGCGGGCGTCAACATCGGTTTGGCAGGGCCGACAATCATGGGAATGTTGCCCTGCATCACTTTGGTTTCACCGGGTTGCGGTTCAAACGGCGAATTCGGATTGGTTTGTCCGGTCGGCCCAGTCGGCGTCGGCGAAGCGCCTGTCAGAGGCGTCGCTTGCGTGGTCGCCACATCTGTCGAAGCGCCGGGCGTTGACGCTCCCGGAGTCGTTGCCGGGCTGTTGGAAACCACGGAATCCTTGTTGCAGCCAGCAATGAATAGACTTGACGCTGCGATCAGCGCCAGCAGCGATTTGGTGATTGAAAATTTGGTGTATGAGTTCATAAACATCCTTCCAGCAGACTTTCTTTTCGGCCATTCGCAAAATTTCAAGTTCAGGTTTTCGGGGCACTGATGAAGTGGACTGAATGCGAAAAGCTTGATTTCTTGATCTCACAATCAAGGACGAGCAGTATAACCGCCCGGAAAGTCGAACGGCAAATTTGATTGGAAAAGACGATGGTGGAAGTCAAAGCCCGGAAGCGGTTCGTGGTTAAATCGCTTCCGGCGTCAGAGAAAGGAAGGCAGATGTCAGCGGTTGAATCGAAGAACTGTTGCTCACTTACATTCTTTCCATTCATAAAAAGGCGGTGTTTTTTTGGCAAACCGACACAGCACGACCACCGGAAACGGATTGCAGCTTGTTTCCTGACCAGCTTTGACGGTAATCAGGGAATATCTGGTAGTGCGCTCGGGGGTGATTTGATAGCTGCCAGTTGCTTGAGCATTGGAAACCAGCACAGATGTACCTGATCCAACACTCT
>JAEUQP010000958.1 GCA_016789645.1 Acidobacteriota bacterium
CCGCCCAAGCCAAAACTGACGACATTCAGCGAATGCCGTGAAACGGATTGGCCATCGCATCCGGTCAATTCCACCTTCATCACATCAATCAGACGACTGTTGCCAGCAAGAATTGTTTGCACCGCAGTTTGCCGATTCTTCAGCCCGATCGAACGGCAAAAGTCCGAACCAGTTCCGCAAGGCAACAAGCCAAGGCTGGCTTGTGGATTCACCGGCTGACCGGCTTCGTCGAAATAACCGCCAACAACTTCATTGAGCGTGCCGTCGCCACCGACAGCAACAATGCATGCTTCGCCAGCCTGCAACGCCTGCCGAGTCGCCGTGCTGGCTTCGCCGGAGCACGAAGTCATGGATTCCGAGAATTGAATGCCACGCTGGCGCAGTTGGCGTCGAGCCTGCTCCCATTCCCGCAATGCCTGGCCACGCGCGGCTGTCGGGTTAATCACAAATAGCATGCGAGTTATTCGAGCAAGTCAGGTTGCTCTTTGGTGATGCGTGCGTACAGCGGTTGGAATTGAAACCACCCGGCAATGGTTGAACCGACTTGCTGGCTGGTCAATTTGGCGTTTTCCGGCGTGATGAAATGCGGCTCTCCGGCGGCTTCGGCCAACAGTTGTGCCTGACAACTTCGCTCCATGGTAATGAACCACCAGGCGGCTTCGTCCACGGTTTTGCCGACGGTCAGCAATCCGTGATTGCGCAAAATGACGGCTTTGCAATTGCCGAGCGCCTGGCCAATTCGCCGGCCTTCTTCCAGGTCGAGAACTACACCCGTGTAATCGTCAAACAGCGAATGGTCTTCGTAAAACGCGCAAGCATCCTGGGTAATCGGATCAAGCAACCGTCCCAGCGACGACCACGATTTGCCGTACATCGAATGCGCGTGCGCAGCGGCAACGCAATCCGGGCGCGCGGCGTGAACCTGCGAGTGAATGGCGAACGCAGCGCCGTTCACCGGCATGTTGCCTTCGACGACTTCGCCTTTGTGATTGACCAGCACCAGGTCGGAAACGCGAATCTGGCTGAAATCCACGCCAAAGGGATTAACCCAGAAATGATCCGGTTTTTCAGGATCGCGCGCAGTAATGTGACCCGCGACGCCTTCGTCAAAGCCGAATTTGGCGAATAACCGAAACGCCGCGGCCAGCCGTTGCTTTCGGTGCAGCCGTTCCTGTTCGGGCGTTTCAAACACAGGCATCTGTGGAATTCTCAACGATTGCGGAGGAACGATCATTGCAGCTTCAGACATAATGTTTTCTCCCATCGAAAAAGATAGAGCAAACGTTTCAGCTTGCTCCGGTTTGACGCCGACAATTTGCGGGAAACCGAGCCAAATGAAAAGTTTGCTCTACAAAAAATTGCAGATTTTTTTCGCAGCCGAACCTGGTTGGCCAACGCCGGCAAATCACTAAATCAGAGCAAGCAACATTGAGACGTTTTTTCTCGACAGGATTGACAAGACTTTTGGACTGGATTTCCAAGAGCATCTATGCTGAAAATATCCCGACTGAATTTCAATCCTGGTCATCCTGATAAAAATCATGTCAATCCTGTTTCAAAGTTTCTTGCTTTGAATTAGTTCAACGACACTGAAAACGGATCGCCGGATGGTTTCGAGTTCGAATTTCCGATTTCGATTCGTTTGGGCGCAGGTTTGCCGTCAATTTCCAGCGCGAATTTCAACGACGTGACGTTCTTGTCTACCTTGAAATCAAACCCGTCAATGTCGCCGTCGTTGAGCGATAAAAAGTGGATGCGTTTGTCGCCGTCTTTTTCGATTTTGTCCTGTTCGCGATTGACGACCACCGGAGCGCGTCCGCCGCGAACTCCAACGACACGTCCGCGCGGCCCGCGAAC
>JAEUQP010000960.1 GCA_016789645.1 Acidobacteriota bacterium
GTTTTCGCCTCTGCTGGGATTGCAGACGATTCTGGCAGCATTGGTTTCGGTGGTCTGGCGATTGAACAAAGCGGCGTTGGTGACGGGCAGCCTGCTCAACAATCCGTGGACGATGGCGCCGATCATTGCGGCTTCGTGGGCCATCGGAAGTTTGATCGTTGGTTCTCCGCCAGTGGAATTGCCGTCAGCCGGTTTGAGCGCAATTTTGACGGCGGAATTCTGGCGTTTGCTGGCGGCGCAATGGCGGCAATTGCTGCCCTTTGCCGTAGGCTCGGTCATTCTTTCGCTGATAAGTGCCGCCATTGCTTATCCGTTGATGCTGTTTTCGTTGCGGAGTTACCGACGGAAATTTCTTCGCGCAACCTCTCAAGATTGAGTTCGTCAGCTCGCTTAATTGTGGACTGCGACTGATGATGGGAGACGAGCCTAACCACTTTGAACAAGCAAGGAGAGAGATGAATCACGAATCGGAATCCGATCACATTCAGCAACCGACGGCCCGGCGAGATTTTCTGAAAGGTGTTGCCGGGGGAGCGGCGGCGTTGCCCGCCTTGCCCGAATTGCTTTCCACCGCGCAATCCTCTTTCAATGCCACGAACGAACTTTGTTTCAAAAACGCTGCCGAACTGGCGCGAATGATTCGGCAGAAGAAAGTTTCCGCCGCCGAAGTGATGGCTGCCTTCATTGCGCAAATCAACCGTGTTAATCCGAAGGTCAACGCCATCTGCACCTTCATTGGCGAAGAAGCCGCTATGCGTGCCGCCAAAGAGGCTGACGCCAAGCTGGCGAAAGGCAATACGCTCGGCCCGTTGCACGGATTGCCCATTGCCGTCAAAGATTTGGTGCTGACCGCAGGTATTCGCACGACGTTCGGTTCGCCAATTTACAAAGACTTCGTACCGACTGAAGACGCCTTGATGGTGCAGCGCATGAAAGCCGCAGGCGCGATCATCGTTGGCAAAACCAACACGCCCGAATTCGGAGCTGGTTCGCACACCTTTAATCCAGTGTTTGGCGCAACTCGCAATCCGTATGATCTGACCAAAAGCGCTGGCGGCAGCAGCGGTGGAGCGGCGGCGGCTCTGGCTTGCGGAATGTTGCCGCTGGCCGACGGCAGCGATCTGGGTGGTTCGCTGCGCAATCCGGCGGCATTTTGCAATGTCGTAGGGTTTCGTACGTCACCGGGACGTGTTCCCGCGTATCCGTCGGAAAATGTCTGGGGAAGTTTGGCGGTGCTTGGTCCAATGGCACGTACCGTCGCAGATGTCGCTTTGCTGTTGTCGGTGCAAGCTGGCCCGGACGCGCGCGTGCCGATTTCTTTGCACGATCCCGGCAAGGTGTTTACACGACCGTTAGAGCGTGATTTCAAAACTACGCGCATCGCCTGGAGCCGCAACCTCGGCCGTTACCCGGTACAACCGGCGATCAATGAAATCTGTGACAAAGCCCGTCCAGTCTTTGCTTCGCTGGGTTGTCAGGTCGAAGACGGCGAGCCGGATTTCCGCGACGCAGACGAAATCTTTCAAACCTTGCGCGCCTGGGGTGTGGCGCAAAGCCGAAGCGAAGATTTGAAACGCCATCGTGACCAAATGAAAGACACTGTCATTTGGAACACCGAAAAAGGATTGAAGCTGACCGGGCTGGACGTTTCGCGCGCCGAATTCAAACGCACGCAACTTTATCATCGCGTGCTGAAGTTTTTGGAAAAGTATGAATTTCTGGTGTTGCCCGTCACGCAGGTTGTCCCTTTCCCCGTCGAATGGGATTGGGTTCACGAAATCAACGGTGTGAAGATGGAAACGTACATTGACTGGATGGCAACCTGTTATGCAATCACGTTGACCGGCTTGCCTGCGATTTCCGTCCCGTGCGGGGTTACGAAAGAAGGCTTGCCCGTCGGACTACAGATCGTCGGGCGACACCAACAGGATTTCGCCGTGTTGCAATTGGCGCATGCATTTGAGAAAGCCACGCAATTCGGCAAGACTCGCCCGGCTGTGGCGGCTTGAATGTCAGGAAGCGTTGACCGCAGTGTGCAGCGATTGCCATGACGCCAGCAACAAAGCCTCAATTTGTTTCCAATCAGCTTCGCTGACGCCGCCCGCCTCGGCGCTTTTGTCGCGGATGGTCATGGCTTCCTGGCGAAGCCGCGCGTGTTCCATCAACCTTTCAACCGGAACCTTGTAAATTTCCGCCGGAAGTTCAGCCAGCGACCTGTTCAAATCCTCCAGTGAGTATTTGTTGCGTTGGCGATGAATGATCCACCATTCCAACTCCAGCTTGGCGGCTTTCTGCACGTCGAAATCCACATCGGCTCCGTCGTGAATCGCCTGATAAAACTTGACCAGATTCGGCAGCGCCTTTTCGTAATCT
>JAEUQP010000969.1 GCA_016789645.1 Acidobacteriota bacterium
CGGAATCGAGATTCGCGCATTTCGCGGAGCGGTGATTAGTGGATGGGCAATCATTGAAGGAAGCACTGATCCGGCGATTCTGGCCAAACGTGCTCAAATGCGGATGGGAACAATTAGTAACGACAGTCCTGCGCTCTTTCATGCCAGCCAACGAAGCGCTCAGGTCAAACCTGATGGAAGCTTTCAACTGACCGGCGTTCCCGCCGGCAAAATGCGCCTGACATCAGAAAGAGTGATTCCGGGATTAACGCTGGTTCGTGTCGAACAGAACGGCGTTGCGGTCAAAGACAACTCCATTGAAGTCCGCCAGGGTGAGCAGATCAGCAACATTCGTGTTGTCTTTGCACACAGCACGGCGGGGATTCGCGGGCGAGTGGAATTTGTCGGCGGCGCATTGCCCGAAGGCATTTCAATCATGGTGATGGCGCAACCATCCGAACGCGGCTCAGCCAATGGCAAAAGCACTCAGTTGGACGCGCGCGGACAGTTTGTTCTGGATGGATTGCTGCCGGGCGAATACACCTTGCGGCTTTCGGCCAACTATCCGCAATTGAGCACACAGGAAATCAGCTTGTTGACTCGAAAAATCATGAATCACAGCCAACGGGTTACCGTTGTCAGCGGCAGCCAGGTTCAATTGACGATCACCATTGACCTGAGTCAGGAGGGGCGATGAAGACACTATTTTTACTTGCTGCATTCGTTTGCCTGTCAGGTTGGTCAACGAACATCACCGCTCAGGAACGGGGCGCAATCACCGGGCGCGTTGTCAGCGAAACCGGAAAACCATTGGTCAACATTCACGTCAACCTGAGCTATCCCGGCCAAGGAACTTCGCGTTCAACCACAACTGACACCGAAGGCCGATTTCAGTTCACTGGATTGCAGAATCAAACTTACTCGGTAACGGTGTCTCCAGCACAAGGCTACCTTCTCAAACCTATGCCCGCGGAAGATCGCAATCGCCGTTATCGCCCCGGCGACAGCCAAACGTTCACACTGGTCAAAGGCGGCGTCATTACCGGTCGCGTCACCGACCCCGAAGGCAATCCGGTCATCAGCATTCCCATTTCGTTGTTTCGCGTCGTTGACGAAAGGGGCAACAAATCAATTTACCCGGTGTATGGCGTGCCGCGTACAACCGACGACCGAGGCGTCTATCGCATTTATGGTTTGCAACCCGGAACGTACATCGTTGCCGCCAACCCAAATTCAACCAACGGCGGCCTCTCGCAGTTTTCGCCTTATATTGGCCAAATGCCAACCTATCATCCATCGGCAACGCGCGACACAGCCACCGAAGTGAAAATTGATTACGGCACAGAAGCCAGCGGCATAGACATTCGCTTTCGCGCCGAAACCGGACGAACGATCAGCGGCAAAGTCATTGGCGGTGGTTTGACGATCAACAATGCAGCCAATGTTTCGCTGACCAACGCTGCCAACGACGCTCCGATTGTCAGCGACTTTGCGCGATCAGTCGGAGACCAACACGGATTTTCGTTTCCCGGAATTCCCGACGGTGAATACTTGCTGACCGCTACGCTGAACAAACCCGACACGGACGAATTTTTCAGTTCCGAACCTCGCCGCATCACGGTCAAAGGCGCGGACATTACCGGTTTGGCGTTGTCCTTGTCACCGTTGGCCACAATTACCGGAACTGTCGTACTGGAAAAATCTGCGACCGTTTGCGACGCAAAATTGGCGACTGCCATACGCGATGTAACGCTTCTTACCCGGCTCACCCCCCAAAACGGTGTGGCCTCACGGTTCCCAATTCGAAACGTACCCGCTGGTGAAAAAGGAGAATTCAAAATCACGCATCTGACGGCTGGGCAGCATCATTTGCGCGCCTCTTTGCGCAACGAAAACTGGTTTGTGAAATCCATTCACGCCGCGCCAACAGGGTTGGGCAGATCGTCCATCGTCGCCGATCTGGTTCGCAATGGAGTGATGCTGAAGCCCGGCGAACGATTGACTGGCGTAACCATCGCCGTCAGCGACGGCGCAGCCGGGATCAACGGAAAACTCGCTGCGGCACGGGAAGGCGATAAACTGCCGCAACGCGTTCGCGTGCATTTGATCCCTGCGGAACCAACGACGACGAACGACGTGCTGCGACATTACGAACTCACGACCACAACCGGCATCTTCGGCTTTGGGAACGTCGCGCCGGGCAAATACTGGTTACTGGCGAAACCACTTCCCGACGAAGCGCCGTCTTCCCTGCCTATGCCTGTTGCCTGGGATGCTGTCGAACGCGCACGACTTCGCAAAGAAGCCGAAGCTGCCAAAACCGAAATCGAATTGAAGCCCTGCCAGCGCCTCAAAGATTTTGTGCTGCGTTTTTGAGCCGTCGCACCAGTCAATGCTAAGATCGCCATCGCTTTTCCCTGCCCCGCAATTTCATTTTCGAGAGGTACAAGATTTTATGAAGACAATGAAGGCGATGGCGCTGTGTGTGTTTGTGTTGATGGCCGCATCGGCGGTTTATGGGCAGACGAAATCTGCAATTCCAAAATTTGACGGAACCTGGGTGCTAGACCGCGAAAAAAGCTCCGGGCTGACCGGCGCGCTCGGCAATGCCGAAATTCTGATGGTGGTAACGCAAGACGACAAACAATTAACTGCGGAACAAAAAATCGTCATCCGCGATCGCGAACAGCCTTCGCAGGAATTGGTCTACAAACTGGATGGCAGCGAAAGCGAAGCCGAGGTCTCGCGCCCAATGGCGGGAACCATGAAGTTGAAAGCCAAGTGGCTGGAAAAAAGCAAAGTGCTGGAACTGCACTCCGTCATCAGCGGCGAAAAC
>JAEUQP010000977.1 GCA_016789645.1 Acidobacteriota bacterium
CATGTGCTGGAAAAATTGATGCAGCGCCATCGCCGCGAACGGCTGATCGTTTTCACGGCGGAAAATGAAATGGTCTATCGCATCTCTGAACAGTTTTTGATTCCAGCCATCACGCACGAAACTCCGATCAAAGAGCGGCGAATGTGGCTGGACGCGTTCAACAAAGGCGACGTGCTGGCGCTGGCGACATCCAAGGTGTTGAACGAAGGCGTCAACATTCCAGAAGCTTCCGTCGCCGTGGTGTTGTCCGGTTCCGGTTCTTCGCGCGAACACATTCAACGGCTGGGACGCATTTTGCGAAAGCAGCCTGACAAGCAAGCCGTGCTGTACGAAGTCATCACGGCGCAAACCGCTGAAGAACGCATCAGCCAGCGCCGCACCGACGCTCGCCAGTTTCAACGAGATCAGGCGTTGGGCGATGACTGGTTGGAATGATTGAGATGGCAAAAAAACTTCGTCCACGAAGGGCACGAAGTTTCACGAAAAAATCGTCAAAACTTTGTGCTCCTTCGTGTTCTTCGTGGACGTGGGTTTACTTTGCAATTGAAGAAAAATGCTCACAGCAGATTTAGCCATCAGTTTTCAGCGCGGTGACAAGGTGCATCCGCGTCGCATGGAGCTGGACGAAACAAGTCTTCAGATTGCCGAAGACCTGATTGGCATTTTCGCCGAACATCTTCATCGCCGCCGGTCAGAACTCGACGCCGAATTGAACGAATACGTCGGAACCGGAACCGATTACCGCATCTTGCGCGGACTGATCAAGCTGTTGCTGGATGCGTGCGCATTTGAAACCGGCGGCGCCATCGAACCGGCGGAACTTCGGCAAAACCTGTTTCTGAAAGCCAAACATCATCATCCGATCACGCCTGCGTTGCGCCAGCAACTGATCGCCGAACTTGCCGCAGAAATGGCGGTCGAGCCGGAAACGATTGCTGATTGGCTGTACGCCGACCTCAGCGAAAATCAGCGATTGATTTCCTTCGAAGCTCCGACGCCTGCCAACTTGATTGCTCAATACAATCTGGCTCAAGCACAGGCGTTGCTCTATCGCTGCGTGGAGCTGCGATTGACCATTGTTCCTCAAGACGCCGCTGGCTATCGCCAACTGTTCGCCGCACTCAAACGTTACAACCTGATTCACACGATCAAGGGAAGCGAGGCGACGGGCTATCTGGTGACGGTGAGCGGCCCGGTTTCACTGTTTCATCGTTCGATGAAATACGGCGTGCGAATGGCTGTGTTTTTGCCGGCGCTGCTGCAATGCAAAGGCTGGCGATTGCGCGCGGAAATCGAGGGCAAGCGTGGGCAGGCGTTTTATGAACTCAGCAGCGAGCAGCAAACCCTGTTGCCGCATGACGAGTTCACCTGGATGGAAAGCGCCAACCAGTCAGAAACGCTGGAAAAGTTTTTGACGGCCTGGGCACGATTGCAAAGCGAATGGCAGGCGTCGGTTTCCAGCGGAGTGATTGATCTGGGCGGAACGGCGTTTGTGCCCGATGCTGTGCTGGAAGCCGCCAATGGGCGAAACGTGTTTGTTGAGTTTTTCGGCTTTTGGACGCCGCGTTATTTGCAGGACCGTTTGGAAGAATTCGAGCGCAGCGGTTTCCGGAATTTTGTCTTGTTGGTGTCAGAAGAACTGCTCGGCAGCCGCGAAGCTCCGACGAATTTGCCGCCGAATGTCATCAGTTACAAAACGTCGCCGGATGCGCGAGCAGTGTTGGCGGCAGTGGAACGACTCGGTTAACGCTTCAACTCGTATCGAAAAATTGGCCGTGAGCCTCGCCGGGCGACTTCCTTGAAACCAGCTTTGATGAACGAAGCA
>JAEUQP010000008.1 GCA_016789645.1 Acidobacteriota bacterium
TGTTGGGCGCGGTGTCACGATGCGAACCGGGCGCGAGCGTCCCAATTGGCGTTGCAGCGAATTCAGCAAGCTGATTGTTTCCTGAATCGTCGGTTGCGCGGACGAACCGGAGTTATTGCGGTTGACGGCGGCCAGTTGTGCCGTTAGTTGGGAAATCTGGCCACGCAGTTGGTTTTCAACCGGCGAAATCAGGTTGACGTCTTTTTCGAGCTTCAGCTTTTCGTTCAATTCCTTGAGCTTCAACTCGATCTTGGGCATTTCCAGCCTCAGGTTGTTCAGTCCGTCAATCTGCATTTTTTCGATCAGGTCTTTGTATTTGTCCTGATTTTCTTTCCACTTCAGTTCCCATTCGCGCTGCATTTCCGTCCAGCGTTTGGCGTCGAATTCGAAATTGAAGTTGTTGTCGAATTCGAAAACGCGAGGGGTGGCGAAAAGGTCGCGGTCGAAATCCACTCTGCCGATGCGTTGTCCGGGCGGAATGGTTTCCAGATACAAGCGACTGTCAACGCTGTACAGGCTGCGAATCGCCGCGGAGCGGATTTGCGGATCGGCGTCGTTTTTGGCGATCTGTTTCAGCTTTTCAATCGCCTTTGGACTCTTGTTGTAAGCCAGCGAGCGAATCAGGTACTGCTTGGTTTTGGCGTCCTGCACCGTGTCGTAAATCTGAATCAGGTTGGTTGCGCCTTCATCGCCTTTGACGTTGCCCAAGTAACGAATCGCGCGATTCCGCAAATCTTCGTTGGTTTCGGTCTTGGCAATTTGCGTCAACTTGGCAATCGCTTTGCTGTTGTCGCCTTCGCGGCGCAGCAGGTACGCGATGATTTCGCCTTTGGCTTTCGGGTCTGTGATCGAATCGTAGAGCGAAACCAGCGCATTGCTGGCGGCTTCGCTGCGCAGCCGATAAATGCCTTGCAGCGCTTCGTTGCGAACGTTCGGATCGTTGTCTTTTTTGATGATGTCCACCAACAAATTCAGCAATTCGGTTTCGGGAATCGCCGGAGTTCGTTTCTTGTCATCCTGTTGTCCCCAACCTGCGATGGCGGTGGTCAGTCCATCGGCGGGCAGCGGCGCATACGCGACTCCGCTTACGGGGCCAATTCCGGCCAAAGGCGATTGAGCCGCAGGCGGAGCGGGCGGCGCAGGCATTGGACGTGCATCCTGAATCAGAGCCGATGTGACGGCTTCTTGCAGCGCCAGCAATTCCGGTGCATCCAGATCAGGGGGCAACGGGGGCAACGGAGCCTCGGCGTAGCCTGCTTCGGCAAGGGCCGCCTCAAGCAATGGTTCCGGCAAAGGTTCCGGCGGCAGCGGCGGCAAAGGCGCGGTTTGCGCGGTGGCGGGCGCAGGCGCTTTGGTTTCTTTCTTTGCTTGTTTCGCTTTTTGCTGGCCGAGCGGCACAGCGACGACCGGCGACAACAAGCTGCAAGCAGCCACCAGCAACGCCGCCAGTCCGATTGCATACGCCACTGCCGGTTTCGATACGGCAGTCGTTGCGTTGCGTTCACGATTGAGAATCATTTCTACCCTCCTTGAGATGACGTGTTTTCCAAACAGAATTCCGGCGGCGGCTGCCAAGGGGCGGCTGTCGCCAAGCATTTCCACAAGCCGGGTCAGACAGCTTGCGTAACGACGCGGTTCGCACATTTTCACAGCCCAATCGTCACAGGCCAGTTCGCGTTCTATCATCAATTGCTGACCGATGAACCAGACCGCCGGATGGAAAAAGAGCAAAGCTTGCGTGAACCGTTGCAGGAGATTGGTCAGGTAATCCCAGCGGCGTATGTGCGCCAATTCATGCGCGACGACGCTGTCAAATTCCGAAGCCGACAGATGATTGGCCAAATTCGGCGGCAAGACGATGATCGGTTTCAGCGCGCCAATGGTCATAGGCACTTTGATCTGATTTGAAGTGAACAACAGGACGAACCGTCGAATGCCAAATTGAGCTGTCAGAAGTTCGACGCGCGCTTGCTGAGTGGCTTCACCGGGCGACAACGAACGGCGCATCACCAACAGCGCGTAATAACTGTGCGCCAGACGGCCAAACATCAACAGCGAAACCAGCAGCCAAAGGCTCGCCAGCGCCAGCGGCCAGCGGCTGGCGAAAAACCAGTTCGACGCGCGTTGCCAGAATCCTGGTTTGGCAACAGGCGTAGCGGGTTTGGCGGTTTGAATTGTTGCTGCCGGCGCAACGTTGGCCGATTCTTGCAAACTGACGATTCGTCGCACTTCTTCCAGCACAGCGGCTCGGTCGTATTCATCCACCACGCGCGACGAAGCTTTTTTCGCCGGAGCGGGAACCGTCGGCTGTTCAACGACTACGTTTTGCGGATACGTGACTGGCGGAATCACCGGCGTTTGCAAACTGATCGTCGGTCGCTGCTGCGAAGTTTGCGGCAGCGCAGGTGATGTAAGGGTTTGTTTGGTGGCAATGGCGACAAACGGCAGCGCCGCGATGATCAACAAACTGGCCAGCCAAATGGCGTGGCGTGTGGTTGCGCTGAATTGTTTGAACAGACGCAACAGCACCCAGACCAGTGCGGCGATCAACAGTCCCTGCCATAACGCCCTGAACAATGCCTGAAGCAGTAATTGCGACAACGGGTCTAGGTTTTCCAACAGCAGATCGAGCTTGCTCATGTTCGTCCTCCTGGGAATGAGCGCCCGCGAAATCAGCGGGAGTTTTCGTTTGGTTTCACTTCGTGTCTTCGATCATTTGTTTTAGCCGTTTTACTTCTTTCGGGCCGACGTCTTCGTGATCCAGCAGGTTGACGACCAGCAGTTCCGGCGAATTGTTAAAGAACCGTTTCAGCAAATATCCGATGACGGTTTTCTGCGCTTGCTGCCGATCCACCAGTGGTTTGTAAATAAAGGCTCGTCCCTCCTTCTCGTGCGCGACGTAACCTTTTTGCTCCAGTATCCGCATCATGGTCAGCACGGAACTGTAAGCCAATCGCTCTTCGGGCAGAGCTTCGACGATTTCCGACACTGTCGCTTGCCCTTTGTCCCAGAGCACGTCCATCAACTCCAGTTCGACTTCCGTCAGCGTTGGTGATTTTCTGCGAGCCACTTTGCTCACCTCCGTTATTGCGTTTGAGTTGCTTTGGTTGAACTACTAAAGAATTCGTATGCAAGGTAGACTCGCAATTGAAAGCTGTCAATTAAAAAATTAGTTGTTCAGCGAAAAGTCACAGAGATTTTCTTGATGATGGTTGGCAAGAGTCAGAAATTTTGGAAAGCGGGTGCTTTTCTTGGACGAGTTGGAGCGAGCGGCTACAATGCGCCGCCGACGCGCAATCAGTATCGCGCGCGGTAGCAAGCGGGTAATTCTTCAAAAACCAATCTTCAAAATCATGAAACTTCACGACAACACTACCAAAACTGTTTTTGATCTGTTCAAACTCGATGGCCGCCGTGCGCTGGTCACTGGCGGAGCCAAAGGGCTGGGGCGCGTGATGTCCGAAGCTCTGGCCGAAGCCGGAGCTGATGTCGCCATTGCCAGTCGCACGCTCCGCGATTGCCAGGCTGCCGCAACGGAAATTGCTGCCGCCACTGGGCGCCGCACCGCAGCCTTTCAAGCCGATATGACCGTCGCCGCCGACATCGAACGATTGAAAGCCGAGATCGAAACCGGCTTTGGCGAGGTGGATATTCTGGTCAACAACGCCGGCATCAACATTCGCGGAGCCATTCAGGATTTGAGCGAAGCCGATTGGGACGCAGTGATGGCTGCCAACGTCAAAGGGCCGTTTTTGTGTTCGCGGGCATTTGGCCCCGGAATGGCGGAACGTGGTTGGGGACGAGTCATCAACCTGGGTTCGATTATGTCTGTGATTTCCTTGCCCGGACGTTCGCCGTACGCTTCGTCCAAAGCGGCGATCATCGGATTGACCAAAACGCTGGCGTTGGAATGGGCGACACGAGGCGTGACGGTCAATGCCATCGCTCCCGGCCCGTTCGCCACGGAAATGAATCGCCAGTTGCTGAACGATCCGGCCAAATACCAGGATTTCGTTTCCAGAATTCCGGCAGGCCGTTGGGGCGAGTTACACGAAATTGCCGGAGCTGTAGTTTTTCTTGCTTCGGACGCGGCGGGTTACGTCACAGGCAGCACATTATTCGTGGATGGAGGCTGGACGGCACAATAATTCGTGATGCCTGCCCAATCAGGTGTGGTACAGTTGCGCCAAGCTATTCAGAACTTATATCAATACGAAAATTGGCGC
>JAEUQP010000997.1 GCA_016789645.1 Acidobacteriota bacterium
GTGATGGCGACGGTCAATTGTTCATCGCGCGCGTAACCGCGATCCAGTTCGATGACCAACCGATCCGTATGCGTTTCAAACTCCAGCCGAGTGGCAAACTCCGTGGCAGGACGCAATAGATTTCCGGTTCCACGCCGTTCGACGGCCAGCAGTTTGACACTGGCAACACGCAGTTCAGACGCGTCCAGTTCGAAATGACGAAAATCGTCGTTGAATGGCGACAGCGTGATGGTGGCAGTGCCTTCGACGGATTCCCGTTGGTCGTCAATGCGCAATTCCAGTTTCAGATGACGGATGGTGAAGCGCCGGTCAGGGGTGTGCCGCTCGTCGCCTTCAACGGGTGTGCGGTCAATGTTGGCAGTGGTTTCGTATAAATTGACGTCCGACCACGAACGCGGATCAAGCAACGCCGGGTGAATGAGTTTGTCGTTCATGGTTGTGTAGTTTCGAGGTTTGGTTGGGAAGATGCAAGATATGGCTTTCGGGAAAGAGCCGGTTGTTTTGCCCCGGCAGGCAAATGTATGATTGCCGGCGTCCGAGATAAATACATCACTAAATCAAAAAGCTAGAAGAGACACATCAAAATGCTTTGCTGGGGATTGATGCACAACCTGACCGCAGGTTGTGAACCATTACCCGCTGATTTCGGTACGGAATCAGCCATAACTAGAGCTGCAAAAAATCAGATTCGACAATGACGAATTGCGGCTCGAGCACCAGACTAGGTGAAGGAGAAAATAATGAATAAGCAATTGAAGTATCTGGCTTCCGCCTTTGTCACGACGATTGCCTTGATGATCGCAAGCGTCATTTCCGCCAATGCGCAAGCTTCCAGTACAACCGCTGAAGTACGTGGTCAGGTGACCGACAGCACAAACGCTGTCATTCCCGGAGCGACCGTTACCCTGACTGATGTAAGCAAGGGAACGGTGCGCACCTCCACCACAGATGCCGAAGGCAATTATGTATTCCTGGCGCTGCTGCCGGGTTCTTACAATCTGAAAATCGAAGCCAAAGGGTTTGCCGGAAAAACCACCCGACTGGAATTGACCGTCGGCCAGCAAGCCAACATTTCGTTCCAACTGGTTGCAGGAGGAATGGAGATCAAAGTAGACGTGGTTGCGGGCGGAGAAGTCGTCGAAACATCGCGCCCGGAACAATCGTCGGTGGTGGACAACAAACAAATCACCAATCTGCCGATCAACCGTCGCAATTTTCTGGATTATGCGTTGCTGACTCCGGGCGTGGTGGATGCCGATAACATCGCGGATTCGTCGGATTTTCGCGTGGCGCAAACACCGCAATCCGGCCTTTCGTTCGGCGGTAACAATGGCCGCGGCAACATGGTGCAGGTGGACGGCGCTGAAACCTTAAGCTCTTCAGGCGGCGTGCAGGCCACGGTCAGCCAGGAAGCCGTGCAGGAATTCCAGGTTGTCCGCAACAGCTTCAGCGCCGAATTTGGCGGAGCCGCAGGTGGCGTCGTCAACATCGTTTCCAAATCCGGCGGAAACCGGTTTTTTGGTAGTGCTTTCGGCCTGTTCCGCAATCAGGCTCTCGACGCGCGCAACGCATTCGATTTCAATCCGAGCGGCCAATCGCCGTTCAGCCGGTATCAATACGGCGGTTCGGTCGGAGGCCCGATCAAACAGGACAAAACCTTTTTCTTCCTGGTCGCCGAACGGTTGGATCAGGAACGGACGGCCTTCGTCAACCTGCTGAACGATCCGAACATTTTTCAACCGACTGCTTCGCAAAACGCGCTGTTGAATTACCTCAACACGGTTCCGGCCTTTGCGCCGTTGGCGGCGACCGGTCGCGCCGCGTTGACGACCAGTTCGCAGCTTTATCCGCGTACGGTCAATTTGTTCACCAGTGCCAGCGGCCAATTCCCGTTCGATGAAACGCAAACGCAGTTTTCCGCTCGCGTGGATCACAATTTCAGCGACAAGAGCACGGGCTATCTGCGCTTCAATCTGACCGATTCGTTTTTCCAGAATCAGGCGGCGGGAGCCTTAACGGCGGTGTCGCGCGGACGCACTTTCGATTCGTTTAATGGCGGCGTGGTCGCTTCGCACAACTATCAATTCGGTTCGAGTGCCTTCAATGAAGTGAAATTGCAGTTCAGCCACACGCGGTCGGCATTTGTTCCCAACGACCTGAACGGCCCGGAACTCAACATCGAAGGCTTCGGCAATTTCGGTCGTGATATTTTCCTGCCGTCGCAGACCATCGAACGGCATTACGACATTTACGATAACTTCACCAAGATCGCTGGCAATCACACGCTGAAAATTGGCGGTTCGGCTTTCTTCCACGATATTTCCACCACCAGCGAAACCTTTTTCGGTGGCCGGTTCAATTTTGGTGCGGCCTTCCCGCTGGCAACGGTGTTGTCGCTGGATCCGCGCGTGGGCCCGACCGTCGTGCAGCAATTGACGGCGTTTTTGCAAGCGAACCAACCGAGCCTGCTTCCTACTTTGAGCGCGCCGATCAATGCTTTGCAGTCCTTCAATCTGGGTTTGCCCACGGTGTACCAGCAGGGATTTGGCGACGCGGCGGCGGACGGATGGTCGAATCGTTATGGCTTGTACGTGCAGGATACCTGGAAAATGGCGTCGAATTTCACGCTCAATCTGGGCTTGCGATACGCCATTCACGACGAACCGTTTTTCATTCCGACCTACAAACGGGATTGGCAACCGCGCGCCAGTTTTTCGTGGGATCCGGGCAAAGACGGAAAAACCGTGATTCGCGGCGGAGCCGGGATTTTCGTTGGCTTCCTGAACAACGCGGTTGCCAACGTGACGCGTGAATTGGGCGGCTTTGCCGATCCGACCAGCATTTTCATCGTGCTGGCGACGCCAACCACCAACTCGTTCGGGTTGCCGCGTTCGTTCGATATGTACAACGGGCTGGCGCAATTGACCAACAACTTTTCGCGTCCGATTACGCTGAACGACGTTCGTCAGATTCTGCCACCCGCGTCAACGCTTCCGCCCGGAGTCACGGCGCGTCCGATTACGCCGGGGCCGGGAACTCCGCTGGAAGTCCGATTCCGCCAGGCGGACGGGTATCGCAATCCGGTCAGCTATCAGGCGAGCTTTGGCATTCAGCGCGATCTGGGCAAAGGCTTTTCGCTCGACGCCGGATATTTGTATGTTCGTGGTTTGCACATCACGCGCAATCGCGACATCAACCAGTTCAAAGCGACCGGCCCGGTCAGCCCGCTCAATCCGAATGGCGGGCCGAGTTTCATTCGGTTCCCGACGGCGGCTCAGGCGCAAGCCGGATTGACCAGCGATTTCCGCAATCCGCTGCGGTTGCAGGACAACGTGTATGAGACGACGGCTGATTCGTTTTATCACGCGATGACTCTGCAAGTGCAAAAACGATTTGCCAACAATTTCAGTCTCAACGCCCATTACACCTTGTCCAAAGCGATTGACGAAGTGACCGATTTCAACAGCGACTTTTCAGCACAAAATCCGCTGAACATTCGGTTGGATCGTTCGCTTTCGGCATTCGATCAGCGGCATCGGTTTGTGGCCAGCGCAGTGATTCAAAGCTGGTGGTCGAACCCTGTGGCAAAAGACTGGACTCTGGCTCCGATTGTCGTGGCGCAAAGCGGGCGTCCGTTCAACCTGCTGCTCGGCTTTGACGCCAACGCTGATGGGCGCGCCCAAAGCGATCGCCCGGGTCAGGCTGGACGCAACACCGGTCGCGGCGAAGCGTTTTACAGCTTCGATCTGCGGTTGGCGCGACGCTTCCTGGTCAAGGAATCCCGATTCCTGGAATTCACCTTTGAAGCATTCAACCTCTTCAATCGTGTCAATTTCCTGGGCATCAACAACGTCATCGGCGGAGCTTGTGCGGATGGCAGTGGACTGCCGATTCCTTGCACGACTGGCGGAACGCCGTTGACCAATTTCAACCTGCGCGGTCAGGAAAACAGATTGCCGACGCAACCGCTCGGTTTCACCTCGGCGGCTGACGCCCGGCAGTTGCAACTCGGCGTCCGGTTCAACTGGTAAGGCTGAAGTTGCCACGCGCAGCAAACTGAAAACGCCGGGCTTGCCCTAGACAATGGGCAAGCCCGGCGATTTTGTTGTTTTGTCGGCTTGAAATAAATGTGCGATGATTCAGCCTCATTCCAACGCAGTACATTTCATCAACCAGCATTACCCCGGGCGGCAATGTGCCCGGAACGACTTTGAAGGAGGCAAAAGCTTATGTTTTCAAGGCGAATGATCGCCGTATTTTTCCTGGCGCTGGCAGCGATGGGCAGCGTCGCTTGCGGAGGCAAAAAAGAAGAACCTGCTCCGGCGGCCAGTGCCGGACCAACCTGGAAACCAACAGGCAACGAAGGCAACATCACCGGAACCATCGCCTTTGCCGGAGCCGCGCCTGCTCCGCGCAAACTGGATACTTCGAACGATGGCGCTTGCGGCGAAGCTTTTGCCAACGACATTCTGGTCGCCAATGGCAAGTTGCAAAACGTGTTTGTCTACGTGAAAAGCGGATTGCCGCAGGCGAATTTTGAAGTCCCGACTGCCGAAGTTACGCTCGATCAAAAAGGCTGCATTTATGTTCCGCGCGTGCTGGGTATTCAAGCTGGACAATCGCTGAAAATCACCAATTCGGATCAAACCAATCACAACATCCATCCCGTGCCGAAGCTCAATCGCGAATGGAACGAATCGCAGTTGAAAGGGCAGGCGCCGATCACCAAGACTTTTGCCAAGGCGGAAACGCAAATTCCCGTGAAGTGCAATATGCATTCGTGGATGCTGGCGCACATCAATGTGATGGCGCATCCGTTTTACGCCGTCAGTGGCGCAGACGGTTCGTTTTCGATCAAAGGTTTGCCGCCCGGCGAATACGAACTCGAAGCCTGGCATGAAAAGTTCGGCGCGCAGACGTTGAAAGTCACCGTTGCCGAAAAAGCCGATGCCAAAGCGGATTTTTCCTTTGATGCGGCGAAGGCTTACAACTCGTCGTCACTGAAGGTTCAACCGGC
>JAEUQP010001020.1 GCA_016789645.1 Acidobacteriota bacterium
AGTGAAGAAAAAAACAGGATGAACAAGATTGATTCAGGATTTACAGGAACAGGCAATCTTGCGAATCCTGAAAAAAAATCCTGGCAATCCTGTTTTGAAGAGAATGGTAAAGACTCGGCTTTCCTTCGCGTTTTTTCGGCTGGCCTGATGGGAAAAAGCTTTTGGCTGATGGTTGCGTTTCTGTTACTGACTGCGGCATCAACTTATTACCTGATGCATTCGGCCAACCGCGAACAGCCGCCGTCCCGGATGACGTTTGCCGAATTTCCGATCGAACTGGATGCGTGGCGACAGATCGAAGCGCAAACGCTGGACAACCGAACGCAGCGCGAACTGGGGGCGGATGATTATCTTTCGCGGACGTATTCGAATGGGCAATCGTACGCGTATCTGTTCATTGCGTTTCACAACAGCCAACGCCATCGGCAAACGTTTCATTCGCCGCAAAACTGCATTCCGGGTTCAGGGTGGACGATGGGCGCTTATCGGCTTCATCATCTGAACGCAAACGCCGAAGCCAACGAATACATGATTGAAAAAGACGGCGTGCGCATGCTGGCGCTGTATTGGTACCAGGGACGTGGCAAATTGATTGCGGGCGAATACCGCGCCCGGCTGGATACAATCAAGGACGCAATGTGGTTGGGGCGAACCGATGGCGCGTTGGTGCGCGTGATTGTGCCAATGGGTAAAGGCGACGGAGCCGAGGATGTTGCGCGAAGCGCCGCGCTGGAGTTTTCGGAAAAACTGTTGCCGCTGTTGCCCCGTTACATCCCAAATTGATTCGTCCGGGAGTTTCCACAGACTGAATCAATCGTGTTATCTTCGGCCATCACGAACCACAAACTTTCTGAGGGAGAAATTCAATGTTGCTGGAAGGCAAAACAGGGTTGATTTTGGGCGTCGCCAACAAACACAGCATCGCGTGGGCGATTGCGCAATCGGTGGCGCGCGAAGGCGCTCGGCTGGCGTTCAATTACCAGGGCGAACGGCTGAAAGACAATGTCGAAGAACTGGTCAAGACGCTGGACGGCGCAAAAGCGTATCAGTGCGACGTCAGCAGCGATGACGAAATCGCCGCGATGATGGCCGGAGTGCAGGCGGATTTCGGCAAGCTGGATTTTCTGGTGCATTCGGTGGCGTATGCACCGCGCGAAGAATTGATCGGCGAATTCGTCAACACGTCACGCGCCGGGTTTCAGACGGCGTTGGACATCAGCACCTATTCGCTGGTGGCGACTTCGCGCGCGGCGTTGCCGTTGATGAACGACGGCGGTTCGATCATTACGCTCAGCTATCTGGGAGCCGAACGCGTTGTGCCGCATTACAACGTCATGGGCGTCGCCAAAGCCGCGCTCGAAGCTTCGGTGCGGTATCTGGCGTACGATCTGGGGCCGAAAGGCATTCGCGTCAACGCCATTTCCGCCGGGCCGATTCGCACGCTGGCGGCGCGCGGTGTGTCGGGCATCACCAAGATGGTGGATCGTCACCGCGAAATCGCTCCGTTGCGCCGTGCCACTGAACAAGCCGAAGTCGGCGACACGGCACTGTATCTGCTCAGTTCGCTGGGACGCGGCGTCACTGGCGAAGTCATTTATGTGGACGGCGGATACAACATCATTGGCACGGTGCTGCCTGTGGATTGATCGTCGGTGGTATTTTGTCCCAAGCCCTGAGGTAATTTTCCATTTGTCATGTTTCGGAAGTCATTTGTCATTGTTTTCAGGCTGCGTTCTGTTCAATGGCAACTGACAACGGGGAACTGGAAACTGGCAAATGAACAATGAAGAGGTGTTATGCCATTAGTCGGAGGAGTCGTCGTCACGCACGGAAATCTGGCCACCGAACTGGTCAGCGCGGCGGAAACGATCATCAACGAAGACATTCATCACGTGACGGCGATTTCCATCGGCTGGCACGACGACGTTGAAACTGCGCGCGAACAAATCGGCAAAGCCATCGAACGCGTCAATCAGGGCGCGGGCGTGTTGGTCTTGACCGATATGTTCGGCGGCACTCCGACCAATCTGGCCAGCACGTTTTTGGGCCGCGCTGCGATTGAAGTCGTAACCGGCGTCAATCTGCCCATGATTTTGCGGCTGGCCGATCAACAACCCGACGAAACTCTGGCAGAAATTGCTCCGCGTGTCCGCGACCAGGGCAAAAACACAATTTATCTGGCCAGCGAAGTCCTCTCACCTGGCAAACAAGGAAGCTGACACTGCTTCCAGTTCACACGTAACCAATCGCCCCTGCATTTTGAAGCGAATGCAAAAACGCACAGTGACAATCACAAATCGGTTGGGTCTGCACGCGCGCGCGGCAGCCAAGCTGGTCAAATTGGCTGCTTCCCACAAAAGCCGCGTGACGCTGGCTCGTGCCGAAGCGTTGCAACATACCGCTGACGCCAAGAGCATTTTCAGCGTCTTGCTGTTGGCGGCGACGCAGAACACTTTGATTGAAATCACTGTCGAAGGACCGGACGAAGAATTGGCAATGGACGCTTTATGCCGGTTAATTGCAGAGAAATTTGGCGAAGAGTGAGGGACAAATGAGAGGTTCAATCAGGAAACTCCCTGAAGAAAGGCTCGAAGGCATAGGTGTTTGTCCCGGCGTTGCCATCGGCAATGCGTTTTTGGTGGACGACCCGCGCGGGCGGGTGGTGCGAGTCTTTCTGCCGAAAGAGCGATTGGAATCCGAAATTTTACGCTTCCGCGACGCCGCTCGTGCCGCTCAGGCGCAGGTCAAACTGGACATCGAACGCGTGCGCGCCGCGCTTGGTTCTGACCACGCCTACATTCTGGAAGCTCACCTGCTGATGCTTCAGGATCGAACGCTGGGTCGCCAGATCGAAAATTTCATTCGCGTCAACCACGCCAATGCCGAATGGGCGGTGCGCGACGTGACCCAACATCTGTTGGAAGTGTATGGCCAGATCGAAGATGAATATCTGCGCGAACGCGGCAGCGACATCGAAGACGTTGCGCACCGCATCATCAAAATCCTTTCCGGCAAAGAACAGCGCAGTTTGAACGAACTGGCTGACAATTCAATCCTCGTCGCCGATGATCTGCTGCCTTCGGTGACAGCGGATTTGGATCCGCGCAAAGTGTTGGGCTTCGTCACAGGCATTGGCGGTTGGACTTCGCACACGGCCATCATCGCGCGCAGCGTCAACATTCCGGCGGTGGTTGGCGTGCGGGGCATCACGGAACGAGTCCGTTCCGGTGAAACAGTCATTATTGACGGTTCGGCGGGCACGGTGATTTTGAATCCTTCGCCCGAAACGCTGATCTTTTACACCGAAGAGCGCCAACGCCAGCGGCAGCAAGCCTTGTACGACATCGAAGAGCGCGAACTGCCCGCCATCACGCTGGACAATCATGAAATCCGTTTGCGCGCGAACATCGAACTGATCGAAGAAATTGACACCTATCAACGCTTCAACGCCGCTGGCGTAGGGTTGTACCGTTCGGAATTTCTGTATTCCCAAGCCGAAAGCGGCCAACCCACCGAAGAAGAACAATACGAAGCTTACAAATTTCTGGCCGGGATGGTTGGCGACGAAGGAGCAGTTATCCGCACATTCGATTTGGGCGGAGACAAGTTGCATCTGGAAGGGTTCAAAGCCGAACGTAATCCGGCCATCGGCATGCGCGCGATTCGTTTGTCGCTGAGCGTCGAACCCGTCTTTCGCACGCAGGTGCGAGCCATTTTGCGGGCCGCCGCTCTCGGCGATTTGAAAATCCTGTTGCCGTTCGTCACCAACGTGGACGAAGTCCGCCGCGCCAAAAAAATCATCGCGGATGTGAAACGCCAGCTTGCCAGCGAAGGCATCCCGCACAAAGAAACCACCCAACTTGGCGTCATGATCGAAGTTCCCGCCGCCGTCATGATGGCCGAAGCGCTGGCGCGCGAATCGGATTTTTTCAGCCTCGGCACGAATGATCTGATTCAGAGTTTGCTGGCGGTGGATCGCGGCAACGAAAACGTCAGCGCCTTGTTCGATCCGATGCACCCGGCGGTGCTGCGCGCGATCAAAATGGTGTCTGATGCTGCTGCCAAAATGCAGATTCCGGTCAACGTCTGCGGCGAAATGGCTTCCAACCCGGTGCAGGTGATTCTGCTGCTCGGCCTGGGCCTGCGCGATCTGAGCATGACGCCGAGCGCCATTCCCGCCATCCGTCGCCTGGTTCGTTCGATCAAACTCGCCGACGCCGAAGCGCTGGCGGCCAAAGCCTTGTCGCTGGACACGCCCGCCGCCGTCCGCCATCACGTGCAAACTCACTTGAACGATCTGGGATCGGAACTGCTGGCCGCCGCACACGCAGGGTGAAGCTGGGACGTGGCTGTCTCCATCCGCTGTCAAAACTGCGAGGCGATGAATAGTCATAAGACGTAAGGAGGGAGAACGGTGAACAATTCGGAGATTCGTCAATGGTATTTGCAGCAAACGGCAGAGATTCCTGAGTTGAACGAGCAATGGATTCGACAAAGTAAGTCGGTGCGAGAAAGAGCGGAAGCTGCTTGGCGGATCAGGCATGAAGCTCGATTGACGGCGCGTTCCATGATGAGTGATGACTACCGAAGTCGAGTTGCTCAGAGCGCGGGATTTGGCGAAGTATGGCAACCCCGATGGGCCAACATTTGAATTTCTGGTGGAGCAATTGCAGAACGCGGGTTTGTCGGGAGATGACATTTACGAGGCGATCATTTCGGGCGCTTACCGCACCAACGAAGGCATCAACAAGTCGCTCGGTTTGTAATGTGAGGAGGACGATTATGGCTACAGCAGTCAAAGAGTATTTGGATATGAACGTCGTTTGGCGGAAGAATTTCGATTCTGATTATCCCTTCGCGGCAATCATTGACGGAGAGCAGTGCTTGATTCGCCTTAACGACTTTCCCGAAGAGCATCTTTATACTTTGCTGGTAGATGGAGTGGCTGTTGCCGATTTCGATGATTGGCCTGTGACTTGGGTAAAAGCCGAAGGCAAAGTTTTTTCGACTTCTGCCGAAGGCTGAAGCCGAAATCCGGAAATTGAAAAAGCAGTGCCGCCACGTCAAAGATGAGATGTGGCGGCACTGCTTTTTGAACGAACTACTTCTTCGTTGTTTTGGTCGCTTTCGTGCTCTTGGCGGCTTTCGGAGCCGCCTTGGTTTCTTTCTCAGCGGGCTTACGAGGGGCGCGTTTGGGTTTGATCGGTTCGGTGATCTGGTCAATCACTTCCGACAGAACGTCCGAAGCTTTCTGCGCCATCTGTTCGACTCCGGCGGCGAGTTCCTGTGCCAGTTCACCTGCGCGCGAAGCGATAGGCGAAGCCGCTTCCGGGTTCAGCCATTTGTACCAGCGATGATAATGCGAAGTCGGCTGGCCATTTTTGGCGTAATCCACCAACAGGTTGGCCATCTTTTCGATGATCCAGTTGTGGTACGGTTCGGTGACCGACCAGATGTCGGCGTCGGGCGCGGGGTTGGTGAAATCAATCGCGTACGGAACGCCGTCTTTGATGGCGAATTCGACCGTGTTCAGGTCGTACCCCAGCGCTTCGTTGATCAGAATCGTGTCGCGCGTGATACGGTCAATCATTTCCGGCGAGTAATGCGCCAGAGCTTCCTGCGGCAGGTAACGGCGATTCTTCGGATCGTAAGGCATGATCAGAACTTCTTTGCGTCCCACGCAGTAGCAGCGAACGTAATCGGTGAAATCAATGAATTCCTGCAACGTCATGGCCAGCGTGCCGGTCTGGTCGTAATCGCGCCAGAGTTCTTCCAGCGAATCCACTTTGTACACATCGCGCCAGCCTCCGCCGTCGTGCGGTTTCAGAATGGCGGGCATGCCAACGTGGTCAACAATGCCTTGCCAGTCGAGCGGAAATTCCAAGTTACGCAAACTGGCGTCCGTCACGCCTTTGATATAGTCCTTTTGCGGCAGCAGAATGGTTTTGGGGACTGCTAAACCGAGTTTCGTTGCCAGCGAATAGCCAAAGAATTTTTCGTCCGCCGACCACCAAAAAGGATTGTTGACGACGATGGTTCCGTTCAGCACAGCGTTTTTCAGGAATGATCGGTAAAACGGAATTTCGTGGGAAATGCGGTCGAAGATAACTTTGTATTCGGTCGCTTCGCCCATTTTGACGCCACCGATTTTGATGTATTCGGCGGTGACGCCCGCGTTCATACTGTTGATTTTTTCAATTAATGCCGGGGGAAAAGTGTTTTCCATACCGACCAAAATGCCAATTTTCATGGTTGACTCCTTCTCAAAGTGGTTCTCAGGTGGGCTGAATGTCGCTGATACTGCCTGCTGCGATTCGAGCCGGTTGAATAAATGAGGACAGAAAAAAATAAATAAGACTGCTCGTTTGTCCGGCTCGACCGTTCTAAAGCTGGTCTCGCTGGACGGGATATTTCATGGGGTTCAGAGTTCAGGGACTGGCGGTTGTCACTCACAGTGGGGTATCATCCGCCTTAATCAAATCGGGGAGTCTAGTTTTCGAGTCAAGAGGTGTCAACTCAAATGGCATTTAAGAATTTCAGTGGGAAAACGCGCTGGGTGATTTTGGCCAGCGCGATGTTGGTTTTCAGCGTGGGGATGTTCTTCAGCCGTGTCGGCGAGGCGAAGGCCGACAAAAATCCCAAAGCCGAAGACGTTGTCGAACGAACCATTCTGGCGTATGGCAGTCGGGCTGCGGTTTACGCTGTGCAACGGAATGGCACATTGCGCGCGCTGGTCAAATACATCACGCCGGAAGGTCCTCGCGAAGGAAAAATCATCACTAAATTCATTCGCAAGGAAAAGCTGAAAGACGACCTGAGAATCATCGAGCAGGATTTTCCCGGAACACGTTATCTGCTGGGATTTGACGGCAAGGAAATCTGGAGCATTCTGAACGACAAGGTTCAAAAAGCCAGTGAAGAGGAGATTCGGGCCTTTCGAACAGGACACGAGCACAGTTATGAATCGCTGCTGCGGTACAAGGAAAACAACTCCAAACTGGAATACGTCGGGAATACCAAACTTCTGAATCTGGAAATAGACATCATTGATCTGATTTCCCCAGAAGGCGTTCGCACCCGGTATGAAATCAGCCGCAAATCCGGTCGCATCTTGTACCTGAATTATGAAGAAAAACCGGATGAAACATCCGAACCGGTGAAATATCGGCTCAATTTCAAAGATTTTCGGGTCATACAGAATTCGCTCATTCCTTACGAAACGCTGGTTTTCCAGAACGGAAAACTGGTCGAAGAGCGGAAAATCGTCGAAGCGGTCTTCAACGTGCAATTAAAGGAAGAAGCGTTCACGGCGGAAAACGCCAACAAACCTGCTGACGCCACGGCCAAACAATAAGCTTCCTTACCGGTTGCAGCGTCTTAGAAAATGGTCGCTGCAACCTGAAATAGTGTGGCGAACATCTACGAATCGTCTCGTTTCCCTGTAGCAAAATTCGTTTTTTTGACAGCTTTCTCAGCTTGGGTGTACATTGCGCCTTTGCTGACAAGCTTGATTTTCCTTCTTAGCTCGGCATCTTTTTTCTTGATTGGCCGAACGGGCAACTGAACTTATGGCGATTCGCGCGAAACTGGTCATTATCTTTTTTGCATTCATCATTGTGCCGATGTTCCTGCTTTGGGCGCGTTGGCAGGACACGGCAATTGTCAGTATCAAATCGGTATTGAAGCAGGAACTGGCCCAACGCGCGCGCGAAATTTCCGATCAAATAACGGTCACGCTGGAAAAAGACAAAGCCCAAATTTTGAAACTCACGCAAACGCCCGCATTGCTGGCTTATGCGCGCGGGGCGCAACAGAGTACACAGGTGTTGCCAGGACGCGATCTGCGAGTTGATCTGGCGACGTTTTTGCTGGCCAACCAGCCGAAATATGCAGCGCTGGTTGGCGTCAATCGGCAAGGCGCGCCGCTGTTCAAAATCGAAACCCAGCCCGATTCGAACGGTTTGCCCAAACCGCTCATCACTGAACGAGATTTTTCCAGCGATGACATTGTTCGTATGCCTTCGGGATTTACCGAAGCCGCCTCGGACGTGGTGTTTGCTTCCGACATTCAGCAGGATTCGACCGGCGCGTATCTGCAATTGATTGCGCCGTTGCGCGACGACGCCAAAACCATCACCGCTGCGTTGGTGGTCAAAATCCGTGCTGAACAGTTGATGACCGAGGTCGTTGGGCCTCATCCGGTGGCTAATCCCAGCCGCCCGCGAACTTCGCAATCTGAAGCGATCATTCTCAGTCCGCAAGGCACAGTGCTTTTTGCCGCCGATGCGTCGAAACAATGGCGGCCTTACACCGAAGCTTTTCGTGAGCTTCAACGCCCGATGGTTTCCCTGATAAAAGAAAACGATAAAGACACAGACGATTGGCAACCTTGGTTGGTGCGCCATCGGTTGCGTGAAGCCAATCCGCCGCTTTCGATTTTCATGGTTCAAAATTACAGCGAAGCGGTTGGGGGTGTCGAATTTTCCAGCTACGTGTTGCTGGCGCTGACCATGTTGCTGGTGATCGTGGCGATGCTGACACTCTATTACCTGATTAGCAGCATCACTGATTCGATTCGCAAGGTCACCAGTGGCGCGCGCGCCATCGCCACCGGCAATCTGAGTTACCAGATCAAGGTGAAAGCCAAAGATGAAACGCGCGTGTTGGCCGAATCTTTTAACCGCATGGCCAGCCGATTGCGCGAGATGATTCGCAAAGAAGGCGAACAGAAGCAGTTTGAATCTTTTGCCCGGTTGTCCGCCGTACTGACGCATGACCTGAAGAATCAGATTTTGTCGCTCTCGTTGTTGGTCAATAACATGGAGCGCAAATTCCATCGCGAAGGATTCCGCGAAGACGCCATGCGAACACTGTCCGAAACGGTGAACAATCTGCAAAATCTGGTGGCCAAGTTGTCTGATCCGCGCACGCCGACCAAACGCATCCGCGAAAAATCGAACTTGTCGCAATTGGTGGAGCGAGTCATTCAGCGGACGGCGGCGCAGGCTCCGAACAAGTATCAGGTGTCCAGCCAGTTGACGCCGGAATTGGTGGCCAATGTGGACGGCAAAGCCATTGAGCGCGTAATTGAAAATCTGGTGATCAACGCATTGGAAGCCATGCCTGAAGGCGGCTCATTGCGTGTGACGACCAAGACCGACAATGGCAATGCCATCATCGCCGTCGCCGACAGCGGCAAGGGAATGACCGACGATTTCATACGGGATCGGCTGTTTCATCCGTTTGCCACAACGAAAAAGAAAGGCATCGGATTGGGACTGTATTCCTGCCGCGACATTGTCGAACAGCATGGCGGGCGCATTGACGTCAGCAGCAAGGTGGATGTCGGCACGGAATTTCGTATGGTGTTGCCCATCCAAACCGAAGAGCAAAAAACAGAAGCGAAAGTGGCGGCAGTCGCCTGAAGCGACAAACCGATTTACCGAAGTTGAAGCAGTAAAATTATGCCTGAGCAACCGAAACAAACTGTGCTGGTGGTGGATGATCATGAATCCATTCGCAAACAGCTTTACTGGGCGTTGGAAGAGAATTACCGCGTGTTGCAGGCTTCTTCGCGTGCCGAAGCACTGGCGTTGGTCGAAAAAGAACCGATTGACGTGGTGCTCAGCGATTTGCGCATGCCGCCTTCCGAACAGGACATCAGCGAAGGGCTGGGCATTCTGGAATTCGTGCGGAAGTTCAACCCGGTGTTGCCGGTCATCATCATCACCGGCGACGAAGACCGCGAAACCGCATTACAGGTCGTTCATCGCGGCGCGTACGACCTGTTTTACAAACCGTTCAAGGTTGATGAAGTCGAAATCATCGTTCGCCGCGCGGCGCAACATTTCCGGCTGGAAAACGAAAACCTCAAACTGCGCGACGAATTGCGTTCCAGCGCCGGTTGGCAAGAAGGCATCGTCGGTTCCAGTCCTGCGTTGCGCCGTGTGATTGATCAGGCGCGCGCCGTTGCTGAAACCAGCGCCACGGTTTTGATTACGGGCGAATCAGGAACCGGCAAGGAAATGATGGCGCGGTTTATTCACAACATCAGCCCGCGGGCTCGCGCGCCGTTCATCGCTTGCAACATTGCGGCGCTGCCTGAAACGCTGGTGGAATCGGAACTTTTCGGACACGAGAAAGGCGCTTTCACCGGAGCCGCTGTTCGCCGTCAGGGCCGGTTTGAACTGGCCGATACCGGCACGATGTTTCTGGATGAGATCGGTGAAATGTCGCCGGCGATTCAGGTCAAAATGCTGCGTGTGTTGCAGGAACGCGAATTTGAACGATTGGGCGGGCAGCAAAAAATCAAAGTGGACATTCGCGTCATCGCCGCCACCAACCGCAATCTGGAACAGATGATCGAAGCCGGGCAATTTCGCGAAGACCTCTATTACCGGTTGAACATCGTCAATCTGGAATTGCCGCCCTTGCGCGAACGTCCGGACGACATTCCGATTCTGGCCAATCACTTCGCCTCGAAAGCCGCCGCTAAACACGGCAAACAACCGACAACGCCGACACAAAGTTTTCTGGATCATCTGGTCGCGTATCGCTGGCCGGGCAATATCCGCGAACTGGAAAACGTCATCGAACGCGCCGTCGTCATCAGCCAATCGCCTGTGCTGGATGAAACTCTGTTGCCGGGCAAGGTGCTGGCGCAGGAAAACACCGTTCAGAATTCGCCCAAACAAACCGCCGTGCCGCAACTGGAACTGGTCAATGGATTGTTGCCGCCAGATTTGTCGTTTGAAACGGCGATCCAGAATTTCAAACGCCAACTGGTGGCGCAGGCTTTGCGCGAATGCAATGCGTCGCGTTCCGAAGCCGCCCACCGGCTGAAAATCAGCCGCCAATACCTGCACCGGTTAATCAATGAACTGAAAGTCGAAGGTTGATCGCACCTCACAGGAGATCAACCTTCGCACCGAAACTTACCTGCCAAACTTCATCAAATTCTTCGCTACAACGCCGTTGTTATCAGGTTTCTGTTTGACGGTTTTCGCGCTCTGCCGATGACCGAACAGGCTGTCTTCTTCGGCCACGTTTCCGAAAAACGCGAAAAACAACATTGCCACCAACACAACCACACCGAAAACGCCGAACGCCGCTTGCGACAAAACGATTCTGCTGAACAAGTTGCTGGGTTCTGACTTGAGAGTAAACATTGCTGAGACCTCCATTGGTTTCATCCCTGGTTCTTGGCAGATGGCTGCTCCTGCTTGCCTGATTTGATGTCCGCCACTCATCTAAGCGGGAATGCAGGGGAAAACGTTT
>JAEUQP010001048.1 GCA_016789645.1 Acidobacteriota bacterium
GGTTCGTTCTTGTTGGCGGCTTGGGCGATCTCCAAAATCATCACGGTTCCTTCGGGGAACGTGCCGGTTTTGATGAATTCACGGTAGGAAGACGGGTTGATGTAAACATTCTTGAAGTCTGTCCCAGCGGTAGAGCTGGAAGGCGCGGGATTCGGCGAATAATTGAGGCCAGTCGAACTGCCGACGAAAACCCATTCGCGATAATTTTCGGGCCGCAGCAAAGTGTCTTGCCCTTCAAAAACGGCAACAGGTTTTTCGGCTGCCGCCGATTGCGGTTTCTGTGTTTGAGCATTCGCCGCCGGTTCAGGCGAAGAAATTGAAAACAAAAAGCCAGCCAAAGCGATGCCAGCAACTACGAAGAACTTTACGGATTTGATTGCGTTGTTCATGACGGTTTCTCCTTCTGGTCAATGTGAATTCGGTCGGGAACTATTCTCGACGTCGTTACAGTAATCAATGCGAACTGGAAGCGTCTTGAACAAACACAGGCTTTTGGACTGAACTACAGTATTGAATCGCGAAAGGAACAAACGATGAGTGGTCAGCAGAATAAACACCTGCATGCTGGCGAGTATTACGGCAGCATCTTGCGGCGACGGCAGCTTAATGGAGTAGTGATGTCGGAAGTGAAACATCCGCAGCCTCGCGCATTGCCGCAGCATTCGCACGAATTCGGCTTCTTTTCCTTTTTTCTCAATGGCGATTATGAAGAGTGGTATGGCAGTCAAACAGTAACGCACAAACCCAAGACATTGATGTGGCATCCTGCATCACTACAGCATCAAGACGCCGTCGGTCAGCGCGGTTGTCATTTTTTCAATACGGAGATTTCCGCAAATTGGCTGGAACGATTGCGCGATCACGCCGCAATTGTTTCCAGCCCCTTCGTTTTGCCCCAAGCCGAAGCTGGCTGGCTGATGATGCGGCTTTACAAGGAATTCAACTCGGCGGATGAAGGCAGTGAATTGGCGATGGAAGGGGTGTTGTTGGAATTGCTGGCATTGCTGGCACGCCGTCAAGGCCCGGTCGAACAGCAAAAACCACTTTGGCTGCGGCGTGTGGAAACGCGGCTTCGCGACGAATTTGCCGGAAAACTGACGATGACCGAACTGGCCGCCGAAGCAGGCGTTCACCCGGTGCATCTGGCCACAACCTTCCGCCGGTTTCACCACACCACAGTCAGCGAATTTGTGCAGCAGCTTCGCGTTGAAGCCGCCTGCGAAATGATGCGGCAACCGGCAGCGTCCTTATCCGAAATTGCGCTGCAATTGGGCTTTGCCGACCAAAGCCATTTTTCCCGCATCTTTCATCGTTTGACCGGAATGCCGCCGAAAACCTGGCGAACGATCGCCAGCAAACAAACGCTGTGAAAGGTTTCCGGCCAGCCGGATCGCAAGTTAGCGGAACATAAACGCGCTCCGGCCTTTTTAACTTTGCTTGGACAGATGGCGTTTGCCACCGCCATGCAATCCAAGCAGCACGTGGACGACTTTGGTGGTGGAAAGCACGACTTGATCCACGTCTTTTGTCGAATACCACGGGCCGATGGCGACGTGAACTTGATTGTGTTCGTCGCACCACGCTTCGACATTTTCCAGATCAATGGCACGCGCGATGAACTGCGTATCCGTGCCTTCGGGCAAGCTGATGACGACCGAGGCGCGTTCGCCTTCTGCCCATTCGGCGGCAATGCCGACCGTTTCCTGCAATCCCAGCCGAACATCGTTGGCCACAGCAGCCAGCGCCATTCGCGTAGCTTCCAGCAGACGCATCTGCGCCCAAGCGACCGTTGACCCCGGAGGGCCAGTAATGGATTGGCCGGGGGCAAGTCCAGCAAGCAACGGCGGCAAATGCCACGCCATGAGTTTTTGCCCCCGCACGGGAGGCCCGCCTTTGACGGCTAATTCTCAGAATGTTTCCCAGCGACCGCGAAAGCGGCCTTTGGTTTGTACGCTCATTGCACCTCTCAAAAGAAAAAGCCTCCACAGGCATCTACGGCGGCAATTGAAATCGGTTGCCGCCGCCATCGAATGCCGTGGTGGCTTTTATAAACTCAGAATTTGAAGGCCGGATATTACCGACACGCCCATTTTTCGTCCAGCCGACTGGCTCTGCGAAAGTCGCGCCTAGACCTGCTTTGAAAATTCCCCTATATTCCGCATCCCAAGTGTTCACTTGGGCGCATCCGGGCAACCGATGCGAACTCCACAACTCCCATTGAATTTCGTTCAGGCAGGAAATTATGTATCGCATTTGAGCCATCGTCTGGCATCCGGCGCAGGTTGCGCTTGATCAAATTTATTGTTTGCGGTTCATCGGCTGATCTCCTCTTTGCGGAGCCTGGCCATGGTTCCGCACTCAATCAACACAATTCAATTGCCTATGGTTTTGGCGCGTTTGCGTCTACGGCTGTTTGAATCTGTACACCAATGACCATAAAAAAGGAGACCTGAAAATTTATGAAGTCACGAAATGTTATTCTGAGCGGTGCCCTGTTGTTGTCTGGCCTGAGCCTTGCTTGCCATCAACCGAGCTCCGCTGTTTCATCGCCCTCTCCCACGCCAGCGGTAGCGGCGACAATCGCACCCATTGCGACCCCCAACCCGGAAAACGATCCCAAACGCATCAGCGTCGCCGATGCCAAAGCGGCTGTGGCCAAAGGCGAAGCCGTCGTGATTGACGTTCGCGGGCCGGATGCCTACAAAATCGCGCACATCAAAGGAGCCATTGAACACAGCATCGGGCGGTTGGAAGGAATGGATTACAAAGGCTTGCCGAAAAATAAACTCATCATTGCCTATTGCAGTTGTCCGGCGGAACAAACCAGTTTGCGCGCGGTGACCTTGCTGGAACAGGGCGGCTTCAAAAATGCCAAAGCTCTGGTGGGCGGAAACGCCGCTTGGGAAGCCGCGGGCGGCGAAATGATCAAAGCGCCTCCGGCATCCAATCCGTAAAGCCACGCGACCAATAATCACACCTATTCGAAACAGCCGGAGCGCGGGACCGTTTGCGTTCCGGCTTTTTCCTTTGTCAGAAAAAGGCTGTAACCTCGCATTGCAGATAGTTGTCTGAACAACTGAAATTTCCACCTCAACGACAAAAGGAATTTGCACCAATGACGACCAGAATCTTTTTCCTGGCTGGGATTTTGTTTGCAGCGGGTTCGTTCGTTCAAGCTCGTCACAGCATCATTTCACAACAACAATCGAACGGCGAACTTCGCGTTGAGGTGAAAGACCCGGCGGGCAAGGAGTTGGTCGCTGCGGGAACCTTGACCAATCTGGCCACTGGCGTCAGCCGCAGTTTTCAAACCGACGCGCAAGGACGATTCACCTTGTCGGGGTTGAGTTTTGGCCGCTATCGGCTGGAAGTGTCTCAAACCGGATTTGCCGCTCAATCGGTGTTGGTGGAGGTGCAATCCGCAGTTCCTGTCGTGCGATCCGTGACGCTGACACTAGGAGGACTGGCCTTCAACGTTGATGTCATTGCTTCGACTCCTCTGCCCGGCGCGGATTTGGGAGCGGATGAAATTGCCGCGCCGGTACAAGCTGCGCCTGCGGCAGATGTGCGATCCAGCAACGCGCTGGACGTTTCCGACTTCCTGAATCGGCGATTGAAAGCCGTGAATCTCAACGAAATTCAGGGCAATCCGTATCAAGCCGATTTGAACTATCGCGGTTACACGGCTTCGCCGCTGCTGGGCACGCCGCAAGGGTTGTCTGTTTATCTGGACGGTGTGCGATTGAATCAACCTTTTGGCGATGTCGTCAGTTGGGATTTGATTCCGCGCATCGCCATTGCCGAAGTCGCTTTGATTCCGGGATCGAATCCCTTGTTCGGGTTGAACACGCTGGGCGGCGCGTTGGTGCTGCAATCCAAAGACGGGGTCAATGCACCAGGAACAGCGTTGGAAATCGGCGGCGGCAGTTTCGGGCGATTGACCGGCGAACTGGAACACGGCGGATCGAATACCAGCGGGTTGCATTGGTACACGGCCAGTTCCCTGTTTTTTGAAGACGGCTGGCGAGCGGATTCGCCGTCCAATGTTCGACAGTTTTTCGGCAAACTCGGCTGGCAACGCGATCGGACTTCGTTGGGCCTGACTGTGGCTTACGCCAACAATTCGCTGATCGGCAATGGGCTGCAAGAACAACGCTTCCTCGACCGCGATTACCGCAGCATTTACACCAAGCCGGACATCACCAATAACCGCGCGCCGTTTTTTAACTTCAATGCCCGGCACGGTTTCAATTCGCGGCTGGCGATTTCCGGCAATGCCTATGTTCGTTCGATTCGCACCAGCACACTCAATGGCGACATCAACGAAGACTCGCTTGACCAGCAGATTTATCAACTCAGCAACGATGATCGCGCAGCCTTGGCTGCCGCAGGTTTCACCGGAGTTCCCACCAACATCACGGCGGCGAATACTCCGTTTCCCTTCTGGCGTTGCATCGCGCAAGTGCTGCAACGCGACGAACCTTCGGAAAAATGCAACGGCCTGCTCAATCGCACGCGCAACGAACAATATAATTACGGCGGATCAGGCCAATTCACGCTGGTCAATTATCCGAACAGCCAGCGCAATCAACTGACGGCGGGCTTGGCGTTCGACCGCAGCACGTTGGATTTCACGCAATCCACGCAACTCGGCTATCTGAATCCTGACCGCAGTGTCACTGGACTCAACGCGTTTGGCGACGGCGTCACTGGTGGCGTAGCGGACGGCGAACCATTCGACACCCGCGTTGACCTGAACGGCCGCATTCAAACGTTCAGCTTGTATGCCACGGATTCATTGGCCGTCGGCAGCAAAATGACATTGTCGTTATCAGGTCGTTACAACCGCACGACGGTCAAAAATCGTGACCGCATCAACCCTGCCAGCGGGCCGGGTGGAGGCAGAGGTTCGCTGGACGGCGACCACGCTTTTGACCGGTTCAATCCGGCGGTCGGATTGATCTGGCGCCCGCATCGCTATCTGAACGCTTATGTCAGTTACAGCGAAGGCAATCGCGCGCCGACGTCCGTGGAACTGGGCTGCGCCGATCCCGAAACGCCGTGCAAGTTGCCGAACGCCATGGCGGGCGATCCGCCGCTTCAACAAGTTGTCACGCGCACGTTTGAAGCAGGTTTGCGCAGCGGACAGGAAAGCCGCGTCAATTGGAGCTTCGGCTGGTTTCGCGCTGAAAACCGCAACGACATCTTGTTTGTCGCTTCGGAACAAACCGGCTTCGGCTATTTCAAAAACTTCGGCAAAACACGCCGGCAAGGCGTTGAAGCCGATTTGAACACGCGCATCTGGCGCTTTGGACTGGGCGGCGGCTACACCTACCTGGACGCCACGTACCAAAGCGAAGAAGAAGTAAACGGTGAAAGCAACAGCAGCAGCGACGCCGAAGCTCCGGGTTTGGAAGGATTGATCGAAATCGAACCCGGCGCGAAAATTCCGCTCATTCCGCAACACATGTTCAAACTCTTTGCCGACTTGCAGGCAACGAAAAAGTTTTCGCTCAATTTTGGCGTGCTGGCGCTTTCCAGCGCCTTTGCTCGTGGCAACGAAAACAACGAACACGAACCGGACGGAACGTATTATCTCGGCGAAGGGCGTTCGCCCGGTTATGCCGTTGCCAATTTTGGCGCGCGGTATGAACTCAATCGCCACGTGGAATTGTTCGCGCGCGTCAACAATCTGTTCGACAACCGGTATTTCACTGCCGCGCAACTGGGTTCGACCGGCTTTACGGCGGAAGGCAATTTCATTGCGCGCCCATTTCCGGCAGTGGATGGCGAATACCCTGTACAACACGCGACGTTTCTGGCTCCGGGCGCTCCGCGAGCGGCCTGGGCTGGAATTCGGCTGAAGTTCTGATTTGCGTCTGAAATAGTTGTGACAAGCAAGGCCGATTGAACGTCTTTGCCTCCGTCTCTGCCGGAAATTTCACCTGGCAAATTCACTCGGAGCCTGTGGCTCCTCAAAAACCAACCCCTTGCTTCACCACGAAGCTAAACATTTGGAGGAAGAATGAAATTGTTCTTGGTCACGCTGCTCGCAGCATTTGCAATTGTCGGATTCGCTACGGTTCCGCAAACGGAGCAAGATTATGAAGCCGCAATGAAGAAAGTGTTGCCCGCGCAAGGCAACTTGAAAAAAGGAATCGAAGCCAAAGACGCGGATGCCGTGAAGAAAGAAGCGGCAGTGCTTGAAGCGGTCTTCAAACTCTCAGAAGATTTCTGGAAAGCCCGCAAGGTTCAGGATGCAACCGATTGGTCAATTATGGCCAAACAAGGCGCTGCTGAAATCGGCAAATTGGCTGGCGAAGGCGCGTGGGACAAAATTCCCGATGCCCAGAAAAAAGTCGGAGGCACTTGCACGGCTTGCCACACTGCCCACCGCGAAAAGCTGCCCGAAGGCGGATACAAGATCAAATAACCTGCCGGGCTGCGTTCGAGAAAAACATGGTTGAAAATCGAACCAGCCATCGGGTAACGTTTCGAGCGAAGTCGCTCACTGGCGCGCACGACTTTCTGGTTGTGCGCGTTTCCCTTTTTAACCCCTAACCAACTCACGAAAGGAGTTTGCATGAAACTGAAAACAATCAACCTGATTGCCTTGCTGATTATCACTCTGGCGATGACGGCTTCAGCATTCGGTCAGGACAAGGCATCTGCCGACAAAGCCGCTGATAAATCAGCCGCGCCAAAACTGTCTGTTGACAGCGCCACATTTGAATTCGGCAAGGTCAAAGAAGGCGAAGAATTGAAGCATGTCTTCAAAATCAAAAACGAAGGCTCGGCGGAATTGACGATCATCAATGTGTCCCCCGCTTGCGGATGCACCGCCAGCGATTTCACCAAGACGCTGGCCCCGGGCGCGGAAGGAACCATCACCTTGTCCGTCAAAACGGCTGGCATGAACGGCCCGACGGAACGTTACGCCGATGTCATTTCCAATGACAAATCCCAACCGAATTTCAAACTCTGGCTGAAAATGGACGTGCAGAAAACTGCCAGCAATTGATTTGCTCCCTGTCAGTCTTTAGGACGAAGACACGGCTTCCATGAAAGCGCGTAAAGGAATTGACTCCGTTGATTCCCTTACGCGTTTTTTTCATTTGGCGAAGAAAAAAAGCGCGTGTCCTGTTTCCAGACCACGCGCCAGCACGATGGTGAGCTGTTTCTTCCTCACCCTTTTTCAGGAGACCTGTTTCAGTTGTCTTTCTTCTTGGATTTCTTTTCCGCCTTTGCCTTCGCCTTCATCTCTTCCTTGCTGCCCAAGGCCGGAGCCGGTTTGAATTTTTTCGGCAGCGGAGTTCCCGTCGCATTGGACTCCACTTCGACAATGTCGCCTTTCATTCCGCCCAACGCACCCAACAATTCATTCTTTTCCTTTTCGGGCACGTTGAATTTGTCCAACGTCGCCACCAAATCTTCCACCAACGCTCCGAATTCTCCACCGGTCACGCCCATGTTCTTGTGCGAATCTTTCATGCTCAGGCCTTCGTATTTGCAACCGCCGCCGGTCGCCATGCACATAAATGCCTTGAGGTTGGTCACCAATCGCGTCGGATCGCTTTCGGCAAATTTTTTGTTGATGCGCGTATCGGCCAACACACGTCCGGCAAAGTCATCCACAACTGCCGAAATCGCTTTTTCGCCGCCGAGCCGTTCATACAACGATTTTTCCTGCGCCAAAGCCGAAATTGAAACTGCCGCCATCAAGCAAGCGCACATCAAAAATGTCTTCAGATTTTTCATTTGTGTTTTCCTCCTTGAGAGTTGAATGCGAACACATAACCGCGTGTCCGATCAGGTCGCGAATTTTTGTGATTGAAAGTGTTTGCAAGATTGCCGGGGTGAAAACTTACTTCCCCGTTGCAATCGAGTTTACGCATTCCAAGCCGTGGCGGATTTCAGAATTGAAAATTTCTTCGCGGCGTTCAGGTGGCTGAGCCTCTGCGAGCGAGTTCGCGCAGTAAACTTTCGTATCCGCGAGCCATCGCCCAATGATGATTCCAGCGAAAGATCGGCTTGAAAATGGGCGACAACCAGCGCAACAGTGGTTTGTCGGCGCGCAATCGCCAGTCAAACTCGATGTAAGTTCCGTCGCCTTCGGGCGTCAACGACCATTTGCCGCTGCCGACAAAATCGCCTGTGGCCTTGATTTCAATGGTGTGCGGTTTGGCGTGCTGGATGACTTCCGCCGTCCAGCGAAGCCGGTATGGCAACCAGCCTTTGGTAAAGAAATGAACCTTGTCGCCGACGTGATCTTCGCGGCCAGATGGTTCGGAATCGGCTCCCAGATAAACGTCCGGCCACCAGCGCGGATACTCTTTTCCTTCTTTCAGGATTTCATACACAACTTCGCGCGGCGCAGATACACGCCATTCGGTCAGAAACTCATATTGATTTGCGGGCATCTCGTTTTGAACCTCCGGGTTAAGTTTCGACGGAAGTTACGCAAGCTCAGCGAAAAACAGATTTCCAAGCGAAGCAATGGCAGGAAATTTTGGCGAAGACTTACGATTGCAACGCATCCAGCAACGCTCTGGCATCTTTCAAATCTGCCGTGTCGAAGCCTTCCGTGAACCAGTCGTAAATTTCGGCGAGGATCTGCCGGGCTTCGGCGGTCTTGCCTTGTCGTTGCCACAACCGCGCGAGGCTCATGGTGGCGCGGAGTTCCCAGGCTTTCGCGCTCTGCCTTCGGGCGACCTCAATGGCCTTGCGATAACAGCTTTCGACTTCCGCTATCGCTTCGTTAGCCTCTGTATGGTCGGAGGCGGACGGCAGCAGCAACTCGCCCTTGATGCGCCAAAGTTCTGCTTCCCAAACACGCTCCCCAGTGCGTTCGACCTGCGCCAACGCTTCCGCAATGACAGCCAGTCCTTCCACACAGCGATCTGCCAGCCCAAACACTTCACCCAGGATTCCGAGATAGGCAGTCAGCGCCAGCGTCACGCCTTTACCACGCAGAGCGGCAATCGCCTGTTGCGCCCGCTCAAGCGCGGCTGCGGTCGGTTCCTGATAGGCCAGTGTCAGAGTATTAAAGGCAGCGGCATAATTGAGCATGTCTCCCAAGTCGTACTCCTCAGCAAGCGCCAATACCTGCTCAAATTCCTGCTGGCTGGACGGCCAATTCCGCCGCGTGTGAAAGACCATCGCGGTCGCCAGATGAGCGCCAGCCAGGCTGAAGGGATGAGTGGTTTGGTTGGCCAGCGTGACAGCTTCCCGCGCCAGCGCCAAGGCGCTGTCCGCATAGCCAAGCGTCCATAGACAGTAGCTTTGATGGCGGCGCGTGGTAATTCCCAGGTTTTCGTTAGAGACGGAAAGATAAGCGGCGTGGTATGCCCGACGATCCAGCGCGAGCGCGCGTTTCCCGTCCTCACGGGCGGAGACAAGTTCTCCTTGGTAATAATGGACAAAGGCCTGGCACATAAAGACCCTGACCAGCAGCACCGGGTCTTGAGCTTGCTCAGCAAGTTGCAGCATCTGCTCGCCCACTCGCTGCGCCGCATCAAATTCGGCTTGGAGCGCGTGATAAGGCCACACGCCGCTCAGGGCAGCAAAAAGCCGGGGATCACTGCCCGCCTGCTCACACAGTTGCTTGGCCCGGTTGAAGGCTGCTCCGGCCTCCGGCGCTGTCCAACTTTGGACGGATTGCAACGAGAAACCCAGCGTCAATTGCAATCCCAGTTCCCCTCCATCGCGCTCCGGCGTTTCCGGCAATTTGCCCAACGTTGCCAGTCCGCGCCGGGCAAGCTGCACCGCTTCCCGATGCGCATGGACCTGCGCCGCATTGCGGGCCGCCTGCCAAAAAGAATCGCTGGCGCGCGCATAATCCCGCGCCGCTTCCCACAGCAGCGCCAATTCATTTGCCACGCTCGCGTTGCGTGCGCCGTAACAGGCTTCCAATGCCTGCGCCACGTCCCGACTGAGTGTGGCCTTGCGTGTGGCCCGCAACTCGGCATAGAGAGCGTTCTGATACAGCACATGTACGAAGCGATACCGCAGCGTCAACGTGCCATTCGGGAACTCTGCTTCACTGGTCAGCTTCACAAAGGCAAAGACCCGTTCCAGCTTTTCCAACCGCTCCTCGATTTCGTTCGCATCCAGACTCAGCACTTGCGCCACGACTGCCGAATCGAACTCGTAGCCCTGCACGCTCGCAGCCGACAGCAACTTGCGGTCTTCTTCGCTCAGTTGCGCGATCTTGCGTTCGATCATCCCGCGCACCGATTCCGGCAACGTACGTTCGATGTCCGGCAAGGTTTCCGCCAGCATCCACGGCGCGGAGTCTTCCATCAGTGGCCTCGTGGCAAAGGCTTCCATGGTTTCAGTCTCAAGCGGCAACGGGCTGGGGTCCGCTTTACGTATCACCCCACGGTCGCACAGGTAGCGCACCAGATCGGCCATAAACAATGGACTGCCTTCTGTCTTCGCATGAATCAGTCGGGAAAACGCTGGCGGGAAGCGATGACCGGGGAATTCCAGTGCGAGGTATTCGGCGATTTCGGCTTCGGATAAAAACTCCAGCGCCAGTTCGCGACACAGCCCGCGTGATTGCAGGTCGGGCTTGATCTGCAAGAAGGGGTGTTTCGCCAATAGCATGTCCGAAGGCCGATACGTCACCACGATCAGCACCTTCAACTCGTCAAACTTACCCGCCAAAAAGCTGAGCAGATCAATCGTCGAGACATCCGCCCAATGCAAATCGTCAAAGAACAAGACCAACGGGCGCCGCTCGACAATGGCTTGCAGGAAGTTGGCTAGCTCTCGCTTCATCCGTTCCTGCGAAGCGCCTTTGACTTCGGCCAGCAATTGGGTGTCGGAAAAATTCTCCGCAGATAATGGCGCAGACAGTGGCGCAACCTGCGCATACCACGTTGCCGCAATCCGTCGCATCAGTTGAGCCATGCCACCCAGCACTTCGTCACCCGGTTTCATGGTGCGCGCCAGCGAGTGCGTGTCAGCCTGGCGTAACAGTGCTTCGAGCGCTTCAAGCAGGGGCAGGTAAGCCTCCGTTCCGGCCAGCCGTTCGGAACAACGTCCGCGCGCCAGCGTGGCTTGATTTTCAGCCGCGAGTTCAGCCAGGAAATCTTCGACCAGCGTCGTTTTGCCGATGCCCGGCTCGCCAGCGACGCAAACCAATGAACCGCGCCCGTTTTTTGCTGCGTTGAAGGCCGCGCGTAATTCGTTGCGCTCTGGTTCTCGCCCAACAGTGTGGCGAATGGGAGTGAATGAAATGGATGGAGTGGGATGGGGAGTGAGTATGAGCGGCGCGTTTGCGTGCGCTGTCACGCTGTCGCGCAGACGTTCGATAGCTTGCAACGTTTGCGCGACTTCGCTGGCCGTCGGACGCTGGCTCGCTTCTTTTTCCAGCATCCGCAACAGCACCGCATTCAAGGCAGCGGGAATGCCTGGTTGCCATTGCTGTGGGGGCGCGGGCGTTTGCAACGTGATCGCGTGCAGATAGCCCACCAGCGTTTCCGCCTTGAACGGATGCTGCCCGGTCGCCAGTTCATAAAGCACAATACCGAGGGCGAAAATATCCGACGGATAACCAACCGTTTCGCCGCGCGCTTGCTCGGGCGACATATAGGCGACCGTGCCAAGCAACGTGCCCGGCCTTGTTTGTTGCGTCAACGTGGCGGCTGCGGTATCGCCGATATGGGCAGGCAGCAGCCGTGCGATGCCGAAATCCAGCAATTTCACGTAGCCGTCGTCGCGTACCATGATGTTGTCCGGCTTGATGTCACGATGCGTGATGCCTGCGGCGTGCGCGGCATCCAGCGCTTTTGCTATTTGCTGGCTGAGCGCCAGCAAGGTTTCCAGCGAATTATCTTCGGCACTCACCTCACGCAACGTGCGCCCCGCGACCAACTCCATCACGATGAAGCGCCCGGCTTCGCTCTCTCCGATGTCATACAGGGTGATGATATTAGGATGATTGAGCGCAGAGGCCGCTTGTGCTTCCTGCTTGAAGCGGCGCACGCGATCCGCATCAGCGGTCAATTCGGCGGGCAAGAGTTTGAGCGCGACTTTACGTTTGAGGCGTGTGTCTTCGGCCAGCCACACTTCACCCATCCCGCCCGCGCCGAGCTTGTTTATCAGTTGATAATGAGAAATTTGGTCAAGCATCGTTCCTGGATGATGATCACGCTGTCTTCATTCCGGCAACGTTTTCCAAGCCCATTTCCTTGATTAACTGATCGCGCAACACGAATTTCTGCACCTTGCCGCTGGCCGTCAGCGGGAAGCTTTCGATAAAGCGGAAGAACTTCGGCACTTTGTGGCGGGCGATGTTGGCTTTGCAGTGTTCGCGGAGTTCGTCTTCAGTCACGGTTTCGCCGGGTTTCAACCGGATCAAGGCGCAGACTTCTTCGCCCATAAATTCGTCGGGAATGCCGACAATCTGCGCTTCGGCAATTTTCGGATGCCGCATCAGGAAGGCTTCGATTTCCGCCGGGTAAATGTTTTCGCCGCCGCGAATAATCATGTCTTTCACGCGGCCAACGATGTTGATGTATCCGTCAGGCCGCATGACGGCCAAATCGCCGCTGTGCAACCAGCCGTCGGCGTCCAGCGTTTCCGCCGTTTTATCCGGCATGTTGTAGTACCCGACCATATTAGCGTATCCGCGCGTCCACAGTTCGCCGGACTGACCGCACTCGCAGGTTTCACCCGTCGCGGGATTGACGATCTTGATGTCGGTGTGCGGAATCGTTAGCCCTACGGTGGCGGATTTCATTTCAAAGCTATCAGTGTAAAACGATTGCGTGACGGCTCCGGTGGTTTCGGTCATGCCGAAGACAATCGAACAATCCGCGCCAATACGCTCTTTGATCTGTTCCATCAGGACGACCGGAACCGGCGTGGCTCCGGTGAAGATGTTTTTCAGGTTGGACAGATCGAATTCGGCAAAGCGCGGATGGTTCAGCATCGCCACCAGCATTGTCGGCACGGCAAACGTGAACGTGCCTTTTTCCTTTTCAAACAGTTCAAGCTGTTTGAGCGGATCGAAGGCAATCAGCGGAATCAGCGTGCAGCCCAGATACAGCGAATAGATGATCGCGCCCAAACTGCCAGCAATGTGAAAGTACGGCATCGAAGTGACGTAACGTTCATCGGCGCTCAACGCTCCGCGCGAACAGGCGATGTGCGATTGGTTGACCAGACTGTAATGCGTCAGCATCACCGCTTTGGGAAATCCGGTCGTGCCGCTGGTGTATTGCATCTGCACCACGTCGTGAACTCCGACCGAAGCCTGGCG
>JAEUQP010001054.1 GCA_016789645.1 Acidobacteriota bacterium
CCAAAACCCGCGAAGTCATCAAGTACGGCGCAAACGTCATCAAGTTTTGCTCGACCGGCGGCGTACTGTCGCTCGGCGATGATCCGAAGCATGCCGAATTCACGTTTGACGAAATGAAGACCATCGTCGCCGAAGCTCATCGCCTGGGGCGCAAAGTCGCTGCGCACGCCCACGGCGGCGAAGGTTTGAAATGGGCCGTGCTGGCCGGCGTGGATTCCATTGAACACGGAACCTACATTGACGACGAAGGCATTCGGTTGATGAAAGAGAAGGGGACGTATCTTGTCCCCACGATTTATCTGACTGACTGGTTTTTGGAAAACTACCCGTCGCTGGGCTTGCCGCCGCAAATCATCGCCAAAGCCAAAGAAGTCATGCCCGCGATGAAAAAGAATCTGACGCACGCCATTCAACAAGGCGTGCCAGTCGCCTTTGGCACGGACGCAGCGGTGTATCCGCACGGATTGAACGCGCGCGAATTCGCCGTGCTGGTTCGCATGGGATTGACGCCGCTGCAAGCCATCCAAACTGCGACGGTCAACGCCTCGAAATTGCTCGGCTGGGAAGATCGCATTGGCGCAGTCGAAGCGGGCAAATTCGCCGATCTGATCGCCGTCGAAGGCGACCCGACCAAAGACGTAACCGAACTGGAACGCATCAAGTTCGTGATGAAAGGCGGCCAGGTTATCAGGAAATAACTTCGACAGGATTTACAGCATTGAACAGGAGGGACTCAAATCCTGAAAAATCACGTGAATCCTGTCTATTTCGTTTTCAGGAGCGAGCAATGGACGTTCAGCTTTTTTCGATTCGGCAAGTCCGCGATCAAATCACTGAGGCGTATTCGCCTGTGAATCTGGCGATGGTAGACGATTTCGCCATTCGGCTGGTCAAATTCCAGGGCGAATTTGAACGCTGGCACGCGCACGACAACGAAGACGAGAGCTTCATCGTGTTGGAAGGCGAAGTCTTGTTTCAAACTGAAATCGGCAACTTCCTGCTCAGCGCCGGACAGGGCATGGTCATTCCGAAAGGCTTGCGCCACTGTCCGAAAGCCGTCAGCGAAGGCCCGATGCCGTTGGCGTTGATCATTGAACGCGCGGAAACAAAACGGCTCGGCGATTGAGCTTTTGCAGTTCAATCTTGTTTCAAGCAATAAGATCGTGAACGACATTGCCATGCACATCGGTCAAACGAAAATCCCGCCCGCTGTATTGATAGGTCAGCCGCGTGTGGTCAATGCCGAGCAGATGCAAGATCGTCGCGTGCATATCGTGGACGTGAACCGGTTTGTCTACGACTTTGAAACCGAAATCATCAGTCGCGCCATAGATTGTCCCGCCTTTGACGCCGCCACCGGCCAGCCACATCGTGAACGCGTGAGGATTGTGATCGCGGCCATTTTGAAAACCGGCGTTGCCACCAACTTCAACGACTGGCGTGCGCCCAAATTCCGAACCGCAAACGACCAACGTATCTTCAAACAGGCCGCGTGATTTCAGGTCCTTGATGACGGCGGCGAACGGCTGATCGGAGTCTTTGGCGTTTTTGCGGTGCTGCTGAATGTCCGCGTGTGCATCCCACGGATCACCTTTGGCGTAATAAACCTGCACCATCCGCACGCCTCGTTCGACCAAACGCACAGCCAGCAAACAACCACGCGCCGTGCTGCCAGGGCCATACAATTTCAGCGTCGCAGGCGATTCTTTGCGCAAATCAAAAACTTCAGGCGCTTCGGTCTGCATACGATAGGCCGTTTCCATGGATTGAATCGTGGCTTCAAGCTGCGGGTCGTTGGCTCGTTCGCGCTCCATTTGCATGCGGTTGAGTTTCGTCAATAAATCAAGTTCGCGGCGTTGTTCGGGCAGCGCGAATTTTTGGTTGTTGATGTACGAAACCAGTTTCTGTGGATCAAAACTTGGCTCGACCAGCAACTCGGCGGTTTGTTTTTCGCCAGGTTTGTCAGAAATAAACGTGCCTTGATGAATCGCAGGCAAGAACGCGCTGTTCCAAAGCGGCGGCCCAACCGTCGTCGGCACATCAGGACACAGCACCACAAAGCCCGGCAGGTTTTTATTCTCAACCCCCAATCCATACGTGATCCAAGAACCAAGCGATGGACGCCCTGCCTGACTAAAACCCGTGTTCATCATCAACATCGAAGGCTCATGATTCGGAATGTCCGTGTGAACCGAGCGTACCCAACAAATGCTATCTGCTAATTCGCCGACATGCGGAAACAATTCGCTGACATCCATGCCGCATTGCCCGTATTTTTTGAACGTGAACGGCGAGCGCAATAACGCGCCCGTTTTGCGTTCGGTCGCAATCGTTCCGCCCGGCAACGGTTGCCCATGAAACTTATCGAGCATCGGTTTCGGATCGAAGCTGTCCACTTGCGACAACCCGCCGTTCATATACAGGAAGATGACGTGCTTGGCGCGCGCGGCGTGATGCAATCCGCCTTTCGGCCATTTGCTCTTCTGTGCCTCCGGCGTAGCTTGGGCGCGTGCCAGCGATTCGCCAATCATTCCAGCGAACGCCATCATTCCGAAGCCGCCGCCCATTTGGCAGAGCGCTTCGCGACGCGTGATTGGTCTGGGCGATTTGTCAGTCATGGTGCTTCCTTCTTGGTTGATGAGGACTTAGTTGATGAAAATAAACTCTGTCGAACTTAACAAGACTTTTATGTACCGCCCCCAAATCGTCACCGGCAAAATCGGTTTCTTGTCATCGGGTTTGGCTCCCGGTGGCGCTGGCACAACGCCCGCCAGCATTCCTTCTGGATTCATGGGCATCATTTCGGGCATCAGAGGTGCAATGACCGAAGCCTCTTTCGGTTTCTCCGCCATCTCTTTCTTTTCAGTGTCGTTCTTTTTTTCTTCCGCGGTCTTTTCTTTTTCCTTCTTCTTTTCTTCCTCGACGTTCTTGCGTTCTTCGTATTCTTTCAGCGGTTCGCTGCGGACGTAATCAAGGCCGAGTTTGAGTTCTTCCGCTGTGGCAGCGCGACCGAAAATCAAACGATAAGCTTTTTGAATGCGCGCTTCGCGACTTGGCTCGCCTTCGAGCTTCTGGGCCAGCAATTCGGCTTGTTGTTGCACGAAATCGCTGTTCATAAAAAACAGTCGTTGCAGCGGCACGTTCGTCGCGTAGCGTTGTTCAGCGGAAATGTTGGGACTGGGAAAATCGAAAAGTTGCAGATATTCATCCAGCTTGTAACGGCTGACTTTGCCGTACAACGTGCGCCGATTGAATTGCGGCGTCAACGGTTCTGATGGCCCGTACATTTTCGTTTCCAGCGCTCCCGAAGTCGCGAGCAACGAATCACGAATCTGTTCGGCATCCATCCGTCGTCGGTTGGCGCGCCAGTAAAAGCGGTTCGCTGTGTCCTTGTCATAATTAGCCTGCACGTGCTCGGCGCTGAGTTGGTAAACCGAACTCAGCATGATTTCACGGTGGAGTTTTTTGATGGACAAGCCGTTTTTCACAAAGAAATCGGCCAGGTATTCGAGCAGTTCAGGATGAATCGGGCGTTCGCCGTTGAATCCGAAATTGCTCGGCGTGTCCACGATGCCCGTGCCGAAATGACCTTTCCAGATGCGATTCACGATCACGCGCATCGCCAACGGTTGCCGCAAAATCTCATTCGCCAATTCCATTCGCCCGCTGCCCTGGCTGAAACACAAGCGGTCGTCTTTGGAGAGCACGGTCAAAAATCCGCGTGGCACGACATCGCCCAGATTGGTTGGGCTTCCGCGCAAGCTGACGGGCAAGTCTACGGGCTGTTCGCGATCCGCCACGCCATGCACGTATGGATATTGCGCAGGCATTTTTTTCTGAAACTCCATGATGTCGTCGCGCAGCGCCGTCAGATAAGCGCGCCGTTCCGCGCTCAATTGCCGCTCCAATCCCCAACCCGTGAAATTCAGCAAGCCTGGTCGAAACTTCTCTCCCGCACCGGGCAAATCCGGCGCATCCAGGTCTTGCAGAAACACATCTACAAAAAGATTCGTGCGCTCAACCGGCATGGATTTGACCTCCACGCCGCAGCCGGGACAGAAATCATCGTTCGTCACGAATTCATTGGGCTTGAACAACGGCTCCTTTTTTTTCGTGCCGGGATTGGCTTTCGCCATGATGATTTCATTTTCTTCTTCCAGGGCTTTGCGTTCGGCCAACACGTCTAGCAGCAGCGATTGAAAATCGTCGGCGAGCTTTTTGGCTTCCGCTGCTGTGCCGCCCTTTTGCATCATCGCCTGCCAGTCTTTCAGGAACGGATAATGGCGCGGAGGCCGTTCCAGAAAACGAATCCAGCGCTGCATCAATTCGTAATCGAGCTTGTTCTTTTCGATGGCGTCAATGAGGTCTTCTTTGGGTTCGCCCTTCACGCGCCAAACGGCTTGCATGTATTTCGAGGCTTGCAGCGTCAGACTTTGCGAGAGTTGTTTGCCCTCAGTCCGCATAAACTCGCCCATCATTTTCTGCTTGTTCTTGAGCTTCTTTTCGAGCGCGGTGTATTCCTCGACGACGCTGGCTGGAACCTGCGGATATTCCTTGTAAGTTGTGCTGGCAAAGACGCCTGCCATTGCATAATAGTCTTTGGTCGGAATCGGATCGTATTTGTGATCGTGGCAGCGTGCGCAGCCAACAGTTAAGCCGAGAAAACCGCGACTGACCACGTCAATGCGATCATGGCGCTCATCAGCACGCGTAACTTCGACTGCGCCGTTGTCGTAATACCAGGGCCCTTGTCCAAGAAAGCCGAGCGCAGGCAATGTCCGCACGCGCAACTTTTCGTCCATCAAATCGCCCGCCAATTGCGCGCGCACAAATTGGTCGTAAGGCAAATCGTCATTGAAGGCTTTGACGACCCAATCGCGATACAGATATGCATGCGGATACGGTGCAAAACCACGCCCCATCGGATCGAGGCTGCGATAATCGTCTTCGCCGTAACGCGCCACATCGAGCCACATCCTGCCCCAGCGTTCGCCATATTGCGGACTGCTGAGCAGGCGATCTACGACTTTGGCAAAGGCATCGGCTGACTTGTCTTTCTCGAATGCTTCAATCTCTTC
>JAEUQP010000124.1 GCA_016789645.1 Acidobacteriota bacterium
AAACATTGCTGAGACCTCCATTGGTTTCATCCCTGGTTCTTGGCAGATGGCTGCTCCTGCTTGCCTGATTTGATGTCCGCCACTCATCTAAGCGGGAATGCAGGGGAAAACGTTTCAATGGCAAGCAAAATTCTTTTGGGCCAGGCCAGCAGAGGTCAGGATTCGATTATGCGACGGCCTTCGATGTGAAATTGGCCGCTGAGGATCAGGGCGACAGCTTCGATGTAGGTTTGGTGTTCTTCGGCAAGAATGCGGGCAGAAAGCATTTCGGTTGTATCACCGGGCAACACCGGCACGACCGATTGTTTGACGATGGGGCCGTGATCCAGCTCTTCGTCCACCAGATGCACCGTGCAGCCGGAAAATTTAACGCCGTATTCCAGCGCCTGTTTTTGGGCGTCCAGTCCCGGAAACGACGGCAGCACCGAAGGGTGAATGTTCAAAATGCGATGCTCGAATTCGCGGATGAACCACGGCGAGAGCAATCGCATATAACCCGCCAGACAAACCAGATCCACTCCCGCTTGGCGCAATTCCGCGGCCATCGCCCGGTCATGTTCTTCGCGCGTGCAGCCTTTGTGGCTGTGAACGAAGGTAGGGATGCCGAGTTCGCGTGCGCGTTCCAAGCCGGCAGCGGTTTCAATGTTGCTGATAACCAACGCAATTTCGGCATTGGGGATGCGGCCATGTTTGACCGCATCCGCCAACGCCAGCATGTTCGATCCGCGCCCGGAAATCAGAATGCCGATTCGTTTCATTTGGCTTTGACCTTTCCGCTGGAGGATGTGGCTGGCGCGTTGGGTTGAGCTGGTTTCAGATTTGTTTCAAACAGTTTCAGGATGCGTTTGTATTCATCCGCCCAACTGGTTGGTTGAACGAAGCCGTGATCTTCGACCGGATACACCGCCAATTCCCAGTTCTCTTTTCTGAGTTCGATCAGCCGCTGCGCCAATCGCACTGAATCCTGAAAATGCACGTTGATGTCTACCATGCCGTGACAGATCAACAGCGCGCCTTTCAGGTTTTGCGCAAAGTAAATCGGCGAGCTTCGTTTGTAACTTTCAGGGTCGGTTTGCGGACTATTCAAAATTCCAGACGTGTACGGGTGATTGTAATGCGCCCAATCCGTCACTGGTCGCAATGCCGCGCCCGCCACAAACACGTCCGGTTCGGTAAACATCGCCATCAACGTGATGAATCCGCCATAACTACCTCCGTAAAGGCCGATGCGTTTCGGATCAACGCCGTGTTCGGCGACCAGCCATTTGGCGGCGTCCACGTGATCGGTCAAATCCTTTCCGCCCATGTGGCGATAAATGCCCGTGCGCCAATCGCGCCCGTAACCGGCAGAAGCTCGATAATCCACATCCAACACCAAATAACCGCGCTCCATCAACAAGTGATGAAACATATATTCGCGGAAATAACTGCTCCACCATTTGTGGACGTTTTGCAGGTAACCGGCTCCGTGAACGAAAAAGACCGCCGGGCCGCCTTTTTTCCAGTTGGCAGGTTTGTACAACCGCGCCGGAACGTCCGCGCCGTCGCGCGCTTTGAAGCTGACAATCGGCGGATCAATCCAGTTTTGGCTCAACCATTCTTCAGTTGGCGAAGTCGTGACTTGTTTGATTTCGCTCGCCAGCGCGTTGGGTTTATTTGGCGCCAGGTACAGTTCCGGTGGTTTGTTGCTGTACGAACGAATGATCGCCAGCGTCGTTTCGTCGGGCGAAATCGTGGCGTCGTTGTTGCCCGCCATTGAAGTCAATCGCGTTCGTTCGCCACCGCTAACCGGCATTGAATACAAGTGACGTTCAAAGGGGCTGCCTTCGCTGGAGGTGAAAAAGAATTTGGTTTTGTCTTTAGAAAGTCGCACGTCAGAGACTTCAAACTTGCCGCTGGTCAGTTGCTTGGTTTCGCCGCCTTCGATGGAAACGGTGTACAAGTGCGCCCATCCGTCACGCTCCGACTGAAAGTAAACCGTCTTGTTATCGGGCAACCAGCCAAGCGCGAACGCTCCGGGGCCGCCAATCCAGGCGTCGTCGTGCAATTGATCCAGCACTTTCACCTTGGCCGTCGCCGGATCAATCGCCATCACCCAACGGTCTTTGTTGTCAGCCGACCGAGCCAGCGCAACCAGGTTCTTTCCGTCTTCAGACCATTGAGCGTTAAACAGTTGAACATCGCGGTCTTTTTCTTTTGGTGGAGTTTGACCAGCTTGCGGTTGAACTGGCGCAGCTTCTTTCAAACCGTGTTCAATCCACTTCGATTCTCCGTTTTCAACGCTTAATAGAGCCAGTCGAGATTTGCCTTGCGTGTCGCCGACTTTGCTGCGCGCCGGAATGTCTTCGGTATAGGCCGATTCGGTGACGTAATTCGGCACGATGGAATTCTTGGCGCCGCTCGGCGGTTGAATGACCGTTGCCAACACGAATTTGCCGTCAGGCGAAAGCTGTAAGTTTGAGACCGACTGTCCGGACGGCGGCGAAAACGGTTTTCGCGTCTGGCGCTGTTTGCGCTTGGCTTCTTGTTCTTCACGGTTTTGCGCGCGTTCACGGACGACTTCCAGCAAAGCGCGCTCTTCTTTTTTCAGATATTCCTGACTGTCAGTACCTTTGGGCGGTGAATCGGGCGGAGCGCCGCCTCCTGTGCGAACATCGGTTAATTGCGTCAATGCGCCGCCGTCCAACGACATTCGGTACAGGTTGTTCTGGCGAACGAACAGCACGTGTTTCTGATCGGCAGTGAATCGCGGAGTGTTTTCGCCTTCGACGGTGGCGATGATTTGGCGGCGTTCGTTTTTGGCGTGGTCGTACAAAAACACATCGCCTTCTTCGGCAAACACCGACAGCCGTTTGTCTTTCGACAATTCCGCAAATGCCGGCGGAGCCAGTTTCGCTTCTTCTTCCGTCAATTTGCGCACACCGCTGCCGTCGCGATTGACGACGTACAGGTCAGGTTCTTTCAATCGAGCTTCGCCCGCGCGTTTCCAGCGAAAATATAGGCGCTGACTGTCTTGTGACCAGTACGGACGCGAAGGCTCATAGCCTACTAAATCATTGGCGCGCATGATGCTATCCACGGTCAACTCGAATTTTCTGGTTTGCGCCGAAGACGAACGGGAAAAAATTGGCGAAGGAATCAGCAGCGAAATAATGCAAAGAGAGAAGCAGGCTCGACGCCAGATTGAAACAGTCATAAGTACCCCGAATTTCAGTTGAAAGGAATAGGAAGCTCGATATAGCTGCCCGGTTGCAGAGTGTCGATTGAGCCCACAACCATAGCAACGTGTTTCTTGATTCGTGGCCAGCTAGTCGTCAGCAAGACGACAATGCTGATTTTGCGACCAGTCAAATTTTGCTGATAACGGATATTTTGATCGGTTGTGATGATGGCGTCGAAATCTGCTGTTTCGGCTCGCTGCAATAAGTCTCCGTTTCGGATGTCATTCCAGCCTTGTTCGTAAGCCGTCACCACAGTGTGACTGAGCAAATACTTTCGCAAGGGAACAGGCGTGCCTTGATCGAATAGTAGCTTCATTGTTACGCCGCTATCTTGCTTTGATTGAGGCTTTGGATCGTGTAATCCAAAACCGCTGTCGCCTGTTCACGAGTAACGCCGGGAAACCAGGCCAGGAAATCATCCAGGCTCGCGCCATCTTCCAGGTTTTCAAACAACGCGATGACTGGAACTCGTGTGTTGCGGAACGTCCAGGCTCCGCTGACTTTTTCAGGGTCTCGTTCTACTGCTGGACAAAAAGACCAATCTATCATTGGTTTCCTCCTTATTGGCTTAGCTTATACAAACTGTACTTTGCTTTCACCGTCCACAACTTCGCCCAGGATGTAAAACGGTTGGCGAGCGACATTGAATTGATCTTGCACAAATTGCAGAAATTGCGGGCTGGTGACAACGACCATCCCGATGCCCATGTTAAACGTGCGCAGCATGTCTTCGCGCGGGACGTTGCCGATCTTTTG
>JAEUQP010001089.1 GCA_016789645.1 Acidobacteriota bacterium
GGGACAGTTTGGTTCCGTTGGCCAGCGTCTGCGTGCTTTCGGTGATGGCTTCGGCGGAGTAAGGCGCGTTTTTGATGACCTTGCCGCCGAAGCGGAATTCCGTGCGAATCAGGCCGGATTCCTGCGGTTCGGCCTTTTCCAATCGCGCTTCTTTTCGCCTTTGCTGTTGGTCGGCGTTGCCGCGCGGTTTTTGACCGCGAGCTTCCTGCGCAGCAACTGGCACATTCAGTCCGGCCAGCGCGCAATAGCAAAGAAAGATTTTCAACATTGTCATTCGCATTGTCGTTTCTCCGTCAATTGCGCAGCCGAATGGCGCGCGCCACACCGTCTTCGCTGAAATACACTTTGGCGCGGACTTGCTCGCTGTCGCTTTCTTCATTGAGCGGCAATCCCCACAGCCGCAACGTCGAACGCGGAATCTGCATGCTCACCACTTGTTGAAATTCTTCTGTTTCGGTCGGTGCGATGGGCATCAGCGAAATCAATGCTCCGTATTCATCCGTTTTGTATCGCGCGGATTTTCTGCGTTTTGGTTTGGGCGCAACAGTCGCCGCCATGTTGGTTTCGTTGTTCACCGGAGTGTTGACCGGCGTCGGCGTTACTGTGGTGGCGATTTCTTTTTGCACTGGTGAAGTCTGACGAATCGGTTGCCGCCACAAAACCGCCGTCAACCCAGCAACAACCAACACTGCCGCGATTGTCGTCGCCCAACGCCAGTTCAACAGCGAAACCAGACGGAAGCGAATCGGTTCCGAAGAAACGTGTTGTGGCGCGGCAAGCGTTTGCTGTCGTTCAAATTCAGCCAGCAACGCTGCGCCAAGATGTGCTGGCGCTTGAATGTTTCGTTCATGTATCGCTAGCGCATCCAATCCCTCGGCGACGAGTTGCTGTTGCGCTAACCGCGCGCCGCATTGCTGACACGCCGCGGCGTGAGCCAACGCTTGTTCGCGCAATGAACCGCTCGCCAGCGTATCGCACGCCAGCCTGACGATCAGCTTGTCGAACTCAATGCAATTCATAATGCGTACCCCGCCAAATTCAGCTTAACCGGAACTGCAGTCGTTTCCGGCTTCCACGCCGCCAGACTTTTTGCCAGCAACGCCCGTGCGCGATACAGCCGCGAACAGACTGTGCCGATTTCGCAGCCGATGACTTCCGCCGCTTCGGCATAACTCAGTTCGTGCAGATGGCACAGCAAGACAACTTCCCGATAATGCAGCGGCAATCCCTGCACTGCCTGCCGTACGGCTTCGGTCATTTCGGTGCGCGTCAGCGCCGCCAACGGATCGTCTTCGCTCAAAATGGTTTCTTCAAACAAAACCTCACCGTCCTGCTCGAAATCGTTATCCGGTTCGAGCGAGACAAACCGCCGTTCGCGTTGCAATCGCCGGAGCACACTGCGCCGGGTGATGGTGAACAGGTAAGACGCGAACTTTCCTCGCGCTTCGTATTGCCCGCCGTCGCGTATCAAGGTCAGAAATACGTCTTGTGTGATGTCTTCCGCCAGGGCACCGGCTCCGGTCATCCTCAGCGCGAAGCGGTATACGCTGGATTGCCAGCGTTGATAAAGCTGGGCAAACGCCGTCCGATCTCCGGCCAGCATCAGCCGCAGCAACTCTTCATCACCGAGATGGACAGGCGATTTTTTCATTCCGGTCGTTACTGTTGCCGTACGAAATTTTTCGCGCGGCTCGTTTGTATAGAGACAAGGGCGAGCCGATTTCTTCCTGAAAATTTTCGGCGACGCGCAAAAAGAAAGCTTTTGACAGTGTCAGCTTCGCGCGCCTGATGCTATATTCCGCCCTCACATGCACAATCATTCACCCCTAATCTGGAGACTTCAACTTATGAAACTTCTGTTCACACTGTTGATCGGCCTATCGCTTTTCGCTGTGCAGGCGCAAGCGCAGGCCAAAACCGAAAACGCCGATGAAAAAGGCTTTGTGCAGTTGTTCGACGGCAAAACCTTGAACGGATGGAAACTGGTCAAAGGCCGTGGCCCCGGCTATGTCATCAAGGATGGAACCATTGTTTGCCCGCTGGAAGGCGGCGGAAATCTATTCACGGAAAAACAGTACGCCAATTTCGTCTTTCGCTTTGAATTCAAAACCGAACCCGGCGGAAACAACGGCGTAGGCATTCGCGCTCCGCTGGAAGGCGATGCAGCGTATCAAGGCATGGAGATTCAAATCCTCGACGACGGCCACGAAAAGTACAAAGGCAAGATCAAATCCGAACAGCATCATGGTTCGGTTTATGACGTGATTCCGGCGCGGACGGGCTATCTAAAACCGGCGGGCGAATGGAACACAGAAGAAATCATGGCCAATGGCAGCCGCATTCGCGTGACGCTGAACGGCGTAATCATTTTGGACGCGGATTTGAATCTGGTGAAGGAAGCTGAAGTGTTGAAAAAACACCCGGGGCTGAAAAACAAAACCGGCCACATCGGATTTTTAGGACACGGTTCGTTGGTGGAATTTCGCAATATCCGCATCAAGGCGTTGCCGTAATCAGTGGTACGGAACGAGGAGCGGTAGCGACTTGGTTCTCGCTGCCGAGTGCGGCTCACAAGCCAACCGGGTCGCTACTGCTCTCCGTTCCGTACCTGAACAAGCCACGCACTGATTCCAAGAGCGGCTACAACCAAAGACAGCACGTAAAACATCACCGCATAAGACCCGGTTCGTTCAACACATTCAGCCAGCAATAATGGCCCAACGGCTGAAGCCACGACCGTCAGCGATTGCGCCGCTCCCTGAATCTTTCCCAAGTGAGCGCGGCCAAAGGCGCGACTCCAGAACGAAAAGAACAGGACGATGACGAATCCTCCGGCCAAGCCCATCACCACAGCCCAGGCGACAACGTGCAATTCGGATTGAACATACGGCAGCGCCAATAAGGCTCCGGCCAGCATCGCCATCGCCAACGCCATCAACCGGTTCATTCGCCATTTTTCTGCCAGCCATCCGCCCAAAAAGTTTCCGGCCAAAGCGGTCAACGCTGTGATGACCAGCGTGCGGTGATACACGCTGGCGTCGAACCCACGTTCGGCCAGAATGGATTCGTTGAACAGCGCAATGCCCGAAGCGATCAATCCGTACACCGAACTCGACAACGCAAAGACCCAGAAAGCAGGCGTCAGCAACGCTTGGCGCAAGGTGAAACCTGTCAGCGTTTCTGGCGGTTCTTCGCTGGCCTTCTCACCGTCCAGCGCCAAGCCCGAACTTTCCGGCGTGTGTCGCACCAACAACCAGCCAATCGGAGCCAGCAGCAACAGCGCAAAACCGACTCCG